>JAPUJU010000388.1 GCA_027296025.1 bacterium | reverse complement strand
CATCCTGGGTGTCGGAGGCGTTCTGGATCGCGTCGATGATTTCGCCCTCGTGGTTGCTTTGGAAAAACGAAACCTTCGCGCCGCCTGCACCGGCGTGCTTTTCGATCATCGTATTGATTTCATCGAGCGTCTGTTTCCCGTAAACGTCAGGCTCTCGCGTTCCCAGAAGATTCAGATTGGGTCCGTGAATCACGAAAATCTTCATCGTTATCCCTCCTCGACGACGGAGAGTATCTCGTCGACGGTAACGTCGTCTACGACTTCGGCGCTGCCGAGCCCTGTCGGCAACACAAAGTGCAACTTCCCGTGTTTTATTTTCTTATCGAGAAGCATCGCCTCAGCGAGCGCGTTGCGATCGAAGGATTCGAATTCGACCGGCAGCCCGCACCACTTTAGCAGGGCAAACGCTCGGTTCAGAAGATCTTCCTCGATGCGACCGCGGCGAACTGAAATTCGCAACGCAGCGATCATACCGAGTGATACCGCCTGGCCGTGCTTGAGTCCGCGGTAATGGCCGAGCGTCTCCAGTGCGTGCCCGAGGGTATGGCCGAAATTCATGAACCGACGGTCCCCCCGCTCCAGGGGATCTCCATTCACGATGTTCGTTTTGATGCTCGCCGCCTCGAGCACACACCGCTCAAGAAAGGCGATGTCGCGCAGGCGGACGCTTGCGTCCACGGTGATCTGGTCCTCAAGGAAGGCGAACACATCCGCCGACGCGACGAATGCTGACTTCACAACCTCTGCCATGCCGTTGGAGATTTCCTCCATTGGAAGCGTCCGAAACGTGCACGGATCATCGAGAATGAAATGTGGCTGGTAGAACGCGCCGATCAGGTTCTTTGCGCGCGGGTGGTTGACGCCCACCTTGGCGCCGACACTCGAATCGACCTGCGCGAGCAGTGTCGTCGGGACCTGAACGAGCGGCACTCCACGCATGAAGGCGGACGCGACGAAACCGCCGATATCGCCTGTGACGCCCCCGCCGATCGGTACTATGGTCGCATCTCGCCGTGCACCCGCATCGATCAACGCGTCGATGATCTGCGCGACCTGGGGCAGGTGCTTTTCGACGTCACCGTCCTTGATCGTCAATACGTTCGCGTCGATCGACTCCTCATCGAGCGAAGCCTGGACCTGCTCCAGGTAGAGATCCTGGAGGTTTTGCGGCATCAGGAGAAAAACATGTTCGTCCAGCCCCGCGTCTTTCAAGTACGGTCCAAGCTTTGAGAGCACACCGCGTCCGATGTCGATTCGCGACGGTCCGTAGCGACCGGCGGGAACGGGTTCGCGGGAAGGCGAGAGATGGACGACCAGTGACTGCACAGGTAGAGCGAGCCGCGCAGCTATTTTCATTGCCACCCGCGCAGGCTCGAGTTCCGATGTGTCGACCTTGAAGTCGATCGAACCGTAAACTGCTTCGCGTTTCTCGAGAAGGCTTGAGATTCGCGCGCGCGTCTCATCCGCCGAGAGGGAATCGCTTCCAAGAACCGGCCGCGAGGCTTCGCCACCCAAGCGTGCGGCGAGAACGTCTACGGACGTGTGCAGCAGAACGACCTCGCCAAGGTTCTCTAATAATTTGCGGTTGGATCTGTCGAGAATCATTCCGCCGCCGGTCGCGACTACCGTACCGGTCGTGCCCTCGAGTTTTCTGCAGAAGTCCGCTTCCAGCGTCCGAAAGTGTGCCTCACCCTTCGAAGCAAAAATATCCGCGACAGATGCCCCTTCGGCATGTTCAATCTCGGTGTCGGAATCTATGAATGTGAGGCCGAGTATCTCAGAGAGCGCTTTTCCGACCGCCGATTTCCCGGTGCCCATGAATCCCGTGAGAACGACGACGGGCAGTCTCGCGGGTGGAGGGCTTTTCGGGGTCAACGCATTCCTCTTTTTCTTAGCTGTTTTACGTACGACCTATAGTTCGCGGTCATTTCGTCGACGCTGTCGCAGCCGAACTTTTCCGTCATGGCAACGAGAAGTTCCCACGCCATGACCGCTTCGGCGATGACGGCCAGCGGCGGGAGGACGCACACGTCCGAGCGGACAAACGGGCTTTTCGTCGGCTTGAGTGTTTTCATATTGAAAGAAGGAAGACGCTTGAGCGATGTGGGAATCGGCTTCGCATAGAGCGTCACGACGATGTCCTCGCCGTTCGTCATGCTGCCCTCGATGCCCCCGGCGTGGTTGGTGTCGCGCCGCACGTGGCCCCCGTCGAGGTACATGGCGTCGTGGGATTCGAACCCCTTCTTGCGCGAGCATTCGAGCCCCTCACCGATCTCGACGGCCTTGACACTTTGAATACTCATCATCGCTCCCGCAAGTCGACCGTCTAGTTTGCGATCCCACTCGACATGCGTTCCCAGTCCGGGTACGACACCGGTCGCGATGACTTCGATAGCGCCACCCAGAGAATCGCCGCTCTTTTTTGCTTCGCGAATCACCTCGATCATCCGATCAGCCGCCTGTTTGTCGCCGCAATAGACGGGGGAACGGGCGACCTTCCTCCGCAGCGTCTTGATGCTGCGGCTACCTTTTTGCGCATCGATGCCACCGATGGATGTGACGTGGCCCAACATATCGATTGAAAAATCTTCAAGGAGAGACTTCGCCACCGAGCCGATCGCAACGCGTAACGCCGTGCTGCGAGCACTCGCTCGTTCCGATACCGGGGGAACTTCCCTGAGCCCGTACTTGAGCGCGCCGGGGAGATCGGCATGGCCGGGTCGTGGAACGGTACCGAGGGCGCCACCAGGTTTTCCCGATACGGTTCGGCCCAAGTTCTGAATGAGAATCGCGAGCGGCGCACCGGTCGTTTTGCCCTTCCACAGGCCGCTCACGATCTGAACAGAGTCTGTTTCGATTTTCTGACGCGCGCTTCGCCCATACGACTGGCGCCTGCGCTGCAGGTCACGCCGGATGTCGGCAATCGAGATACGATGCCCCGCGGGAAACCCTTCGATGATTCCGACGAGATACTCTCCGTGAGAGTCGCCGGCCGTCAAAAACCTCATTTATCTTCCTTTGAATTGCCATCCTGTTCGCGGAGGTGCGCGGTTACTGCGGAAAACATTCCGGGCAGCGAAAAGTCGGTTCCGGCCCAGATGCGAAAAGACGCCTGGGCCTGGGCAACGAGAAGCGCAACCCCCTCGAGAGTCGTCGCTCCGCGTTCGCGTGCGTTCTCGAGGAGTGTTGTGTTCCGCGGGTGATACACGAAATCAAACACAACGTGGCTTTTCGAAATCCAGGAAGGATCCTGAATGAGCCGGGGCACCTTGGTGCCGCTCATTCCAACCGGCGTAGCGTTGATAATGACCTCCGCTTCCGCCAACGCTTCGCGGGCGTCAGCCCCGTCGATCGGCACTGTGTGGATATCGATTCGCTTGTCGATGAATGCTGACCGGAGTCGGGAGACCGGCTCCATCGCCTTTGCCTCGTTGCGAACTCCCATCGTGACGGACTTTACGCCGGAGTCCATCAGGCCGTATGCGGCCGCCCTTGCGGCACCGCCCGCGCCGAAGATGAACGCTCGCTTGTCAGCAGGTTGAAAACCGGAGAGTAAGGTCAACGCGCGAACCGTCCCAACGGCGTCCGTGTTGTATGCGGTGATGCCTTCCTCGGAAAGTGTGAGGGTGTTGGACGCCCCGATGACTTCTACCTCGTGCGTCGTTCGCCCGGCGAACGACAACACGCTTTCCTTGTGCGGGTACGTGATGTTGGCACCGGAGAATCCGCGGTTGCGAAGTTCGTCGACGGCATCGGGGAGGCCACGCTCGGTAACGTGCACCTTTGTGTACTCACCGTTCCAGCCCGACTCGCTGAACGCCCGATTCATAATGAAGGGGGAAAGGCTGTGATCCACCGGATCCCCCATGATGCAGTAGTATTTCTTCATGTGCACGTCGCTCATTTTAGATTCAACGGGTCAGTGTCTGCAAGTCGTCAAAAAATCCCGGGTATGAAATCTGCACAGCAGCGCTTTCCTCGATGGCCGTCCTACCGCTCGCAAAAAGGCCGGCCACGGCCATTGCCATGGCGATTCGATGATCGCCCCCGGAGGGTAGCGTCGCCCCGGCAAGGGGCGTTGGCCCATGGACGACAAAACCGTCCTCACGCGCCTCGATATTCGCTCCCAATCTCGAAAGGGCATCGACGATGGTCGCGATCCGGTCCGATTCCTTGTGGCGAAGCTCGCCCGCCCCGCTGACGACCGTCGTTCCGCGCGCCTGTGTTGCCGCGACAGCGAGGACGGGCAGCTCGTCGATCAACGCAGGGACGGCGGTCGCATCGATCTCGATGGCCCTGAGTTCGCCGGAGCGGACGGTCACATCCGCCACCGGTTCACCGGCGCGCTCGGTCTTGTTTTCGAACGTGACGGTCGCGCCCATCGCTTCGAGCGCCTCGAGGATCCCCGTACGCGTCGGGTTTACGCCGGTGTGTTCGAGCCGCACATAGGAGTCGCGAAGGCACGCCGCGGCGACCGCAAAGAACGCGGCCGATGATATATCGCCGGGAACGTCCACCTCGGTTCCTCGCAGAGTGCCGGGCCGAATCGTGATTGCATGGCTCGACCGGGTAAGGTCTGCGCCCATCGCCCTGAGCATGCGCTCGCTGTGGTCGCGCGTAGCGACCGGTTCTTGCAGGGTCGTCTCTGTGTCGGCGTTCAGCGCAGCGAACATGATCGCTGATTTGACCTGGGCGCTCGCGACGAGCAACCGATACCGAATCCCTTTGAGCCCTCCCCCTTCGATCGTTATTGGAAGATGACCCTCGGTCGTCGACACTGAGGCTCCCATCTTTCTGAGTGGCCCGGCTATGCGTTCCATCGGTCTTTGGGAAAGAGAGGAGTCACCTGTGAACGTGGCCTGGATTGAAAGGCCCGCCACAAGGCCGGAGAGCAGACGCACCGTTGTTCCGGAGTTTCCGGCGTCGAGCGTTTGGCCCGACCGCCAGGTTCCGCGCCTGATGCGGATCTCGCCTCCAACTGTCCGTACTTCGGCGCCCAGTGCCTGAAGACAGGTGAGCGTCGACGCCACATCCGCGGCGTCCGGAACTCCACGAACGGTCTGTTCGCCGTCTGCGAGCGCGCCCAGCATGAGTGCGCGATGCGCGATGGACTTATCTCCGGGGACGCGCACGGTGCCTGCGACGCGTTGCACGGGTTCAACAATCATAGGATCGGGTAAGCTTTTTCGCAATACGGAACACCATTGTGCGTCGCCGAGGGTTGCCGCCGGTCATGAATGCGTCGACTCGCCTTTCTCGACGGGCGCGCTCATCGTCCGCCCGACAGCGACGGCAACAGGACGCAGACCATTCATCATTTCTGCGAACTCGGGGAAGGAGAGGCTCTGTGGGCCGTCGCTCATGGCATTTTCCGGGGAAGGGTGAACCTCTACGATGATGCCGTCGGCGCCCGCGGCGACCGCCGCCCTGGCCGTCGCGGGGACGTACGCACGATGTCCGGTGCCGTGACTCGGGTCCACAATAACCGGGAGGTGGCTGCGCTGTTTGATAACCGGCACAGCCGAGATGTCGAGTGTGTTGCGAGTCGCTTTGTCGAACGAACGAATTCCCCGCTCGCAGAGCATGACTTGAGAGTTTCCGTTCGACAGAATGTACTCGGCAGCCAGAAGCAGTTCTTCAATCGTCGACATCAGACCCCGTTTCAGCAGGACCGGCTTGCGAACCTTTCCGACCGCCTCGAGCAGCGCGTAGTTCTGCATATTCCGCGCTCCCACCTGCAGGATATCGGCGTACCGCGTTACCATATCGACTAGTTCGGGAGACGTGACCTCGGTAATGATCGGAAGACCTGTTTCCTTTTTGGCTTCCGTCAGGAGTTTGAGCCCCTCTTCGCCCAGTCCCTGAAAACTGTAGGGAGATGTACGCGGTTTGAACGCGCCTCCCCGAAGTACCTGCCCGCCGGCTTCACGAACGGTGTGGGCGGTGGAGAGAATCTGATCCCGCGACTCGACAGCACACGGTCCCGCCATGACGATGAATTCATCGCCGCCGACGGAGATACCGTTCACTTTCACAATCGTCCGGTCCGGCCTGAAGTCTTTTCCAACGAGTTTGTAATTGTTCGTAACAGGAACGACCTGCTCGACGCCCGCCAGGAACTTCAGCTTGATAATTTCCTCTTTATTCTCGCCGCCGATGATGCCAATAATCGTCTGCTCCGGCCCGCGCGACGGGTGCGGCTTCAAACCGAGGCCTTCGATCGACTTGACGACGGCGCCGATCTCCGATGTCTTTGCTCCACGTTTCATTACGACTATCATCATAGTGGGTCTCTCACTTTTCTCTCGGCGAAAATCTCACGCATCATGCTACTCCGTTCGCTCCGGATTCTCAACAGGTGTTGCGGAGTCCGCCACCTCATCGATCGCGCCCCTTACCTGACGAAGGAACGTTTCAATCTTCTCCGGCGCCTCGCTGGCCTCCACGGACCGGGCCATCTTGATGAGGGCGCTACCGATGATGACGCCGTCGGCCGATTCGCAGGCACTGCGAGCCTGGGACGCACTGGCGATGCCGAAACCGACGTACAGCGGCAGTTCGGTTTTCTCCCGCACGCGCTCGACAAAACGAGTCACATCGCTCGCTTCCGGAGAATTCGCACCCGTGACGCCGGTCACCGAGACGAGGTAGATGAAACCGTTGGCCCCGGAGGCGATCGTATCGATGCGATCGTCGCTCGACGTCGGCGCCAGCAGGTCGATGTATGTGAGTCCGAACTCACTGACGACCGACCGAACCTCTTCGGATTCCTCAAGGGGAACATCGGCCACGATAACGCCGCGGACACCGGCTGAATCTGCGTCCTTTGCGAAACGATCAATGCCCATTCTCAGGATAGGATTGATGTAGCTCATAAAGACAAGGGGAGGGGTAATCTCGGAGGAAAGCTCTTTTGCCAGCTCGATACATCGCTTGAGCGTGATACCCTGCTCGAGAGCCTTTGTGGACGATTCCTGAATAATCGGACCGTCGGCGATCGGGTCGGAGAAGGGGATTCCGATCTCGATGACATCACAGCCGGCGCGCGATGCGGCCTTGACCATTTCCACGAATGTTCGTTCATCCGGGTAGCCCGCCGTCAAGAATGCGACGAGTGCCTTGCGCCCCGAGTCTCTCAATGCTTTTGTGTGTTCGTCGAGCGTCATGGGTTCAATACCTTCTCCACACTTTCGACGTCTTTGTCGCCGCGTCCGGACAGGTTGATCAGAATGACTTCCCCCGGTTTCGACCGTGAATCCGACAGATACTGTTTCGCAAAAGCCAGAGCGTGACTCGACTCGAGTGCAGGGATGATCCCCTCGAGACGAGACAGGTCCTGAAACGCTGAGAGCGCTTCCTTGTCAGTGACGCTGTAGTAGGCAACGCGCCCGCTGTCTTTCAACTGGCTGTGCTCCGGGCCGACGCCCGGATAGTCGAGGCCGGCCGCAATGGAGTGCGCGCTCTTGACCTGTCCGTCCTCGGTCTGGAGGAGATAGCTCAGCGAACCGTGCAGAACGCCGGGCGTGCCCTCACCGAGTGCCGCGGAATGACCCTGTTCCGATCCGCCCGCCTCAACCCCGTACATGCGAACGTCCTCGTCTTCGAGGAACGGATAAAAGAGACCGATGGAATTCGAACCGCCCCCGACACACGCGATCAGCGCATCGGGCAGTCGCTCCTCGACCTGCACGATCTGCCGTCGCGCCTCATCACCGATGATGGACTGCAGGTTACGTACAATTGTGGGGTAGGGATGGGGCCCAACCGTCGATCCGATAATATAGTGGGTCGTGCGTACGTTGGTAACCCAGTCGCGAATCGTCTCATTCGTCGCGTCTTTCAGCGTGCGGCTTCCGGAGGAGACCGGCACGATCTCGGCGCCGAGAAGTTTCATGCGCAGCACATTCGGGTGTTGCCTTTCGATATCCAACTCGCCCATGTAAATCGTACAACTCATATCAAAAAGAGCGGCAACCGTTGCGGTGGCCACTCCGTGCTGCCCCGCTCCCGTTTCCGCAACGATGCGCGTCTTGTTCATCCGCCGCGCCAGAAGCGCCTGGCCGAGACAGTTGTTGATCTTGTGTGCGCCGGTGTGATTGAGATCTTCGCGCTTCAAATAGATGCGGCAGTTCTTGCTGCCGCCATAGGCCCGGCTCAGCCGCTCGGCGTGGTATAGAGGGGTTGGCCGGCCGGAATAGTGGCGAAAAAGTTCATGCAATTCCTCCGCAAACGCGGGGTCTTCCCGAGCATCCTCATACGTCTCCGAAAGCTGAATAAGGCACGGCATCAGCGTCTCAGGCACGAACTGCCCGCCGAATACTCCAAATCGTCCGTCACTCATCGCTTCACCTGCGCCATGAATTGTTCGAGAGCTGTGCGGTCCTTCACGCCGAGAGACTTCTCGACACCGCTCGCGACGTCTACGCAGTACGGCTTCACGTGATGAACCGCGTTGTGAACGTTTGATGCGTCAAGGGCGCCCGCCAGAAAGATCCGGTATCCTTTTCGTCGCACTTTTGCGGCCTCCGACCACAGCCGTTCGCGATTGCCGTTTGTGCGGGGTCGGGCCCCTTTCTCTGAGGTCTTGTCGAGATCGAAGAGAAAGAAACTTGTCGTGCGGTAGTCGCGCATCCGGTCGGCCCCGTAGAGCTGGCTCTCAGAGACCGTTTTGATGATCGGCAGGTGACTGCGGGACATGAGCTCGCTGCAGTACTCAGGTGTCTCGGTTCCGTGCAGCTGGACGATGCTAATGACACCGGAGTCGCAAATCTTTGCGACGTCGTCCAGCGGGTTATCCTTGAAAACTCCGACCAGCAGGGCAGCTGGTACGGCCTTCCGAATTTTCCGTGCGGTGTCGACCGTCACGCGGCGGGGACTTTCCGTAAAAATCAAGCCCAGGTAGTCCGCTCCAAGGGATACGGTGAGACGCGCGTCTTCGGGCGACGTAATTCCACATATTTTAACTCGTGTGCAAATCATGGGATGAGCCTTTAGTGTTTTGTTCCACCGTTCTTTCCAAGTAGTTGTCGTAGTAGCTTTGCCGGGTCATCTGACTCGAGCAGCGCCTCACCGATAAGAAACGCATTTACGCCCAGCCGGGAGAGTTCCAGTATTTCAGAACGTCCCCGGATTCCGCTTTCCGATACGACCGTTGTCGAATCGGGGATGTGTCCGATGAGTTGGCGGGTCGTATCGACCCGAACCTCCAGAGAATCGAGATCACGATTGTTGATGCCAATGGTGTGGGCGCCTGCATCGAGGGCTTTTCTTAAGTCGTTTTCGTCGTGCACTTCTACGAGGGCCTGCATGCCGAGCTCATCCGTGAGCGCGTGCAACTCTGCAAGCTTCTGGCTGTCGAGAATTCGCGCGATCAACAGTAGCCCGTCCGCTCCGAACGCCCGCGCTTCGTGCACCTGGTACTCATCCAGAATGAAGTCCTTGACGAGGATCGGTATCGAAACGTGCTCGTGAACGCGCCGTGCGTCGCTGAGCGACGTGCCGAAGTTCAACGCATCCGTCACGATGGACACCGCCGCCGCGCCGGTCTCTTCGTAGACTCGTGGAAGATCGTGAATGGCATCCGCGTTGCGGAAACGGTGTACACGGGGCGAGCGTTTCTTGATCTCCGCGATAATCTTTCCCTTGCCGGAGATCGCTGCTCTGAAGTCTCTTACCGGAATACGTGCCGCCATTTGTTTGAGGTCGTTTTTCGACATGTTCACCTTCTTCTCGGCGATCTCGCTCCTTTTCTGCTCGATGACGCGATTCAAAAACGTCATGGTTTACTTCCGCTGCTCAATTCGAGGGATGCTTCCCGGAGCGAATCCAGCACGCCCATCGCCTTGCCAGAATCGATCGCTTCGCCGGCGAGCCTTACCCCGTCGGGAAGATTCTTGACGCGGTCGGCGACGATCGTTGCGAACGCCGTGTTAAGCAGGACCGCATCGCGACGCGGTCCTTTCTCGCCGCCGAGCAGGTTCAGAATGTGATTGGCGTTTTCTTCCGCCGTTCCGCCAGCAAGTTCGGAAACGTCGGCACGCTTCAAATGAGCATCTTCGGGGACGAATGTCATGTTGTGCACGTGGCCGTGTTCGAGGTAACTCACTCGGGTCTCGCCGCTCAGGGACACCTCGTCCAGTCCATCCATTCCGTGGACGACCATGACTTTCTCCGAACCCAGCGCCAGCAGCGTCTTTGCGACGAGGTCGGTGAGATTCGGATCGTAGACTCCGATCAGTTGCCGCTTTACGCCGGCGGGGTTGGCCATGGGACCGACGAGATTGAACACGGTGCGAAAACCCAAATCGTGACGGACGGGAGCCACATGCTTCATCGCGGGATGATGGGCCGGCGCAAAGAGAAAACCGATCCCGATCTCGTCGATCAGGTTCGCCACGGACTCCGGTTCGATGTCCAGGTTCACATCCAGCGCTTCGAGAACGTCCGCGCTACCGCACTTCGAGGAAACCGCCCGGTTGCCATGCTTGGCGATGGGGATTCCGATCGCCGCACACACGATCGCGGTCGCCGTCGAGATGTTGAACGTCTGCCGTCCGTCGCCTCCGGTACCGCACGTGTCGATCACGCCTTCGGCCTTCGGACTGATTCGGATCGCGTTGTCCTGCATCGTCGTCACGAACCCCACGACCTCATCCACTGTCTCGCCCTTCACGCGAAGCGCGGTAAGCGCGGCCGCAATTTGCGAGTGGTTCAGCTCGCCCGACATGATGTTCTGCATCAGCGCGGCAGCTTCTTTTCTATCCAGGTCTTCTCTGTTGAGCAGTTTGTCCAGAATGGCGGTGGTGTTCATGGCCTATGGCCTCTCGATAAAGCGGCCGTCGGTTTATCCGACGGCTCCAACGGACGATTGAAGAAAATTTGCAAGCAGGCGTTTGCCCTCCGGGGTCAGTATCGACTCCGGGTGAAACTGCACGCCTTCCACCGGCCGGCCTTCGAGCCGGACGCCCATGATTTCCCCTTCGGAAGTGTATGCGGATACTTCGAGTTCTCCCGGAAGCGTCGTCTCACGCGCGATCAGCGAGTGATACCGCGTAGCGGGAAACGGGTTCGACATGCCGTCGTAAATGGTACGGCCGTCGTGATAGACCTCGGAGACCTTGCCGTGCATGACGCGGTCGGCACGGTCAATGGTGCCGCCAAACGCTTCGACGATGCACTGGTGCCCGAGGCAGATTCCCAGGATCGGAAGTTTGTCGTGAAACTCGCGGACCAGTTTTGTCGAGACGCCGGCATTCTCCGGTCGCCCGGGCCCGGGTGATATGATGATCGACCCCGGCCCGAGCGTCCTCACGCGATCGACATCAATCGCGTCATTTCGAACCACTTCGAAGGTATGACCCAGTTCGCCCAGCGCCTGGGCGATGTTGTAGGTAAACGAATCATAGTTATCAATGAGGAGGTGCACGGCGGTCCTTCCTTACAATCCCCGCTCGGCGATTTCGATCGCCTTGCGAAGCGCCTGAATCTTGTCGAGCGTTTCCTGATATTCGGCAGCCGGTTTCGAATCAGCGACGATTCCCGCACCACCCTGAATGTAGTAGCGGTTGCCCCGCATCACGATCGTTCGAATCGTGATACACACGTCCATGTCTCCGTCCGGACCGAAGTAGCCAACCGCCCCACCATATGGGCCGCGCT
>JAPUJU010000387.1 GCA_027296025.1 bacterium | reverse complement strand
AGCTCGTTCGCGACGATATATGCGAGCGTCGTCTTGCCCAGTCCGGGAGGTCCGTAGAAGATCACGTGATCGAGCGCATCGCCACGCTGCTTCGCGGCCTCGATGAAGACCTTGAGGTTTTCCTTGAGCTCGGTCTGTCCGACGAACTCATCGAGCGTTTTGGGGCGGAGCAGTGCTTCGCTCTTCAGCTCTTCCGTCGATGATTGCGGGCTTGTGATCGGATTTTTTGCCATACGGTCTTCTTTCGCCTTTCCGGTGCACAGTTTCTTGCTGGAGAGGATACCCCGTAAGACCTTTTTCGATCAAGGACGGGTTACTTCCGTTTCGAACAGGTTGAAACGGCTCGCCTCCGCCTGCCGATCAGCCTCGGCGATCAGTTCGGCCGCCGGCCCGTCCGCGAGCTGTTGCAGAAGAACATCGTAGACCGAGTGGTCGTAGAAATCATCGGGGTGCACCTCGAGCCACATCTTCACGCGGCCGCTCTCCGGCCAGTCCATCTCGAGCCTGGCGGTTTCGCCGGGAAGGAGCCGTGAGTCTGACCGTTCGACCCACTCCCCATCGATATGCTCGACGACGCGCTGGATCACATACGAGACGACCGAACCCGCTTCAGGCAGACCCGTCCGGTCCAGTGCGACGCCCCGCATGACGGCCTTCGGCGTGACGTATGTTGGAAACGCGTGGCCGATTCCGGTACTCGTCAGTTCGAATCTCGCCCGGTCCGGCGACGCATCAAAGCGCGCGACCAATCCGCTCTTCACCATCTCCGGGTCGTGAATGCCGCGCCACAGATGTTGGCGGTCAGGCATGTGACACCCCTGGCACGTCACGCCCGCGGCCGCAAACGCCGTCGCCTGCCATTCCACGTACGTGTTTTCCAGTGGTTTGCCGTTGACGGCGAGAGAGGAGTCGAACTGGTGACACCCGCTGCAGAATTCCGCCGACTCAAAAAACGCACTCCGGTGCACGCCGCCGTGCGGTGCATCGCTGGAACCGGGGCCCGTCACTCCCGTGTCCCGTTGTGGCGGTCCGAAACACTGCCGTTCGCGGAAGTGACATCCGCCGCAGCTATTCCCCCACGCGGCCAGCCCCTGCGCTTCGCGAACGTGCCCTTTACCCTGGACGCGCGCCCACTCGAAGTGGTTGCGCTGTTCGGCAAGCGCCGCGTGACATCTCATGCACGCTGCCACATCGCCGGAATCGTAACCAAGCAACTGGCCGACGAGGCCCGGCGAAAAGGCTTTCGCGTGAAAAGACGTCTGCCACGCAGCGAACTGGTCGGGATGACAGCTCGCGCACGCATCCGGCAGGAGACTTGCCTCAATATCTGTCCAGTGGTCGGGCGGCGGGCCCTGAGGGTCGAGCGGCTCCCAGTATCGCGCGAGGATGGAGTCTGCTTTCAAAGAGGAGGCCTGCGTGCCTTGCGTGTCATGACGGACGATGCCGGCAACGGCGACGGTTGCCAGGCCGAGGACGGTGATTTTCCAGGAAGTTCGCACCCCGCGGCCTCGAATCGTTTGGTCTGGTGTTACGCTGCGCTTGCGTCTTTCAGAGCGCGCTTTACAACTTTCTCCACACTTGTCGCATCATCCGAGTTCCAATCGATTTGCTCGAGGGCGCGCTCGGCCGTGCCGTTGGTAAGACCGAGTGAGACAAGCGCCAGGAACGCTTCCTCCCGCACTTCGCCGCCTGTGCGGGCCGTGCCAGTCATCGCAGCGCCAAGGTGAGCAAGCTTATCTTTGAGCTCCACAGCGAGACGCTCCGCCGTCTTCTTTCCCAATCCGGGCAGCTTGCATAAAAATGCTGTGTCTCTGTTCCGGATGGCGCGAACGATTCGTTCGGATGGTTCGGCGCTAAGAATGTTGATCGCGATCTTCGGTCCGATCCCCGAGACCTCGATGAGACGGACGAACAACTCGCGGTCGCGCGCGTCGAGAAACCCGTACAGGTGAAGCCGGTCCTCGCGAACGTAAAGGTAGGTAAAAAACGAAACCTCGCCTGTCGTCAGGGACGCGCGGTCTTTCTCGGGTATCTGCACCTCGAAACCAACACCGCCGACTTCCACCACGCACGGTGTTGTCGAAACGAGGACGCCACGGAGCCCGGCAATCATACGACGCTCCACTGGCGGTTCTTGAAAGCGTGACAGATCGCAACGGCGAGGGCATCGGACTCGTCATTGCTCCTCGGCACTTCTTCAAGGTGGAGGATTTTGCCAAGCATGTAACCGACCTGCGTCTTGTGGGCAGCACCGTGACCGGTTATGGATTGTTTGACTTCACGCGCCGCATATTCGTACACTGGAAGGTCGGCGAGCGTCGCCGCAAGTACGGCAGCTCCACGCGCCTCACCGAGCACGAGCGAGCTTCGTGCGTTCTTATTGTAGAAAACATCCTCAATCGCGAAGTGCGTCGGGCTGAATTCTTCGATAACTTCCTGCATGCGAAGGAAAATTGTCCGGAGTTTGTCGTAACGATCGGCTTTCTTGGGGAGCAGGATCGCACCCGAAGTCACGTAGTGAAACTGATCGCCCTGTCCCGCGATGACACCGTATCCAGTGCAGGCACTGCCGGGATCGACGCCGAGGATTCTGTACACCATCGGAACCTCCTCGAGTCGCGGCATGCGGCTCAGTT
The DNA here is from genome assembly GCA_027296025.1 of bacterium. Taxonomy (GTDB): domain Bacteria; phylum Krumholzibacteriota; class Krumholzibacteriia; order WVZY01; family WVZY01; genus JAPUJU01. The sequence continues at coordinate 864 of JAPUJU010000387.1, read as the reverse complement.
TTCCTGGAGAATATCCCCGGGGATATCAAAGTTCGCGCTGACGGACTGAACGTCGTCGAGGTCTTCGAGGGCTTCCATTAATCGAATGACCCTGCGCGCCTCATCTCCTTCGACTCTTACGATGTTCCTGGGGATTTTCTGAATGGCCGCCGACTCCGATTCAATGTTCGCCTCGGAGATCGCCCGCCGTACAGACTCGAAATCACCCACGGGGCAGACTACTTCAAAACCCTCCCCGTCGTCACTCACATCTTCCGCCCCCGCCTCGAGCGCCACTTCCATGATTGTCTCTTCATCGGCTTTGTCTTTGGCGATCCAGATGATGCCCTTCGTCTCGAAAACCCACGCGACGGAGCCCGTTTCACCCATTCGCCCATCGTGCTTCGTCAGCGCGTGGCGCACCTCACCGCCCGTCCGGTTCCGATTATCCGTTACCGCGTCGATCAGCAACGCGACGCCACCGGGACCGTACGCTTCGTAGGTGATTTCCTCGAAATTCGCGGCAGCGCTCTCACCTGTCGCTTTCTTCATCGCCCGCTGGATGTTGTCCTGGGGCATGTTGTTGTCTCGTGCCGTTTGCACGGCGAGACGAAGGCGTGCGTTTCCGTCTGGATCTCCTCCACCCTGGCGCGCCGCCACGGTGATCTCACGCAGAAGCCGGGTAAAGAGCTTTCCGCGGGCCTTGTCGTTCACGGCCTTCTTGCGCTTGATCTGTGCCCATTTGGAGTGTCCGGACATCAGGACGCCTCGGCTTCCCGCTCCTTCTTGAATTCCTCGACGACTTTGGCGACCTGTTCGCGGGGCACTTCTTCGTAGTGCGAGAACTCGCGCTTGTGCGCACCGCGACCCTGGGTCATCGAGCGG
>JAPUJU010000386.1 GCA_027296025.1 bacterium | reverse complement strand
GAATCGGTAATCAGGTAGGCGGCCTGCTGCGCGTTCACTCTCCATCCCCTTTCGGTTCGCTCCACACGGCGCGCTCGGCACGGGTCCGCAGTTCGTCGAGCCGCTCCTGCGAGAAGCCTCCGACTCCAAGTTTCTGGTCTTCCTCGACGGACCCGTCGCGCAGGTAAATAATTCGCTGGCCGTAGTTCCGAACCATCCTGTGATCGTGCGTCGCCATCAGAACGGCCGTCCCGGAGCTGTTGATCCGGAAGAGCAACTGGAGAATCTCTGTAGTGACCTCCGGGTCGAGGTTACCGGTCGGCTCGTCAGCCAGGAGAATCTCCGGCGTATTGACGATCGCGCGCGCGATGGCGGCACGTTGTTGCTCCCCACCCGATAAGGTTAATGGAAAATCATTGCGCTTGTGATAGAGGCCCACCTGTGTGAGTACCTGAATCACGCGTCGCTTGAGTTCATACCCTTTCACCCCGACGACGCGCATGGCGATGGCCACGTTCTCGAAGACGTCGCGATCTTCGATAAGCTTGAAGTCCTGGAATATGATGCCCACCATGCGGCGCAGGTATGGAATCTGGTTCCGCTTCACCGTGGTCGACACAAAGGGGCCAACGATGACCTGCCCGTCGTTCGGCTTCTCGTCCATGTAGATCATGCGCAGGAGCGTGCTTTTGCCGGCGCCGCTCGGCCCCACGAGAAAGACGAACTCTCCGTTGGCGACCTGCAGGCTCACATTATCAAGGACGGTCCGGTCGCCGTATGTCTTCGAAAGATGGTAAATCCCTATGATGTTGCGTTGTTCCATAGTTAGAATTGCCGCTCGGCTAGCCTCGCCGCCGTGGCGCACGAGCCCTACTCTACCGCGCCTGGCCGCGGACAAGCACCAACTTTTCCGCCATTTGGTATGCCGCGCGAAGGCTCGTCGAACTTGCCCGCCCTGTACCGGCAATGTCATACGCCACACCGTGATCGACGGACGTCCGCACCACGGGAAGCCCCACCGTGACATTGACGCCGCGTCTTTTCGCCAGCATTTTGAATGGAACGAGTCCTTGATCGTGGTACATCGCGATGAAGGCATCAAACGTGCCAGATTGCGCTTTCTGGAACAACGCATCGGCAGGTACCGGCCCCTCGATTCGAAAACCTCTCCTGCGTAACTGCTTGACAGCCGGTGAGATGGTGTCTGCTTCTTCCGAGCCGAAGAGCCCCTCCTCACCGGCATGCGGATTCAGGCCGGCCACGGCGAGATGTGGTTTCCGGATTCCGAAATCGGTCCGGAGGGCCGCCGTGACAACTTCGACACAGGTTGTAATTCGCTGTCGTGTAACCGCTTTGCTGACAATGCGCAGGGGAAGGTGCCGGGTAAGCGGGACGACTCGAAAATCCCGGTAAACCATCATCATTTGACAGTCGGGGGCCCGGAGCCGCCGCGCGAGCATTTCCGTATGACCGGCAAACCGGCGGCCGGCAAGGTTAAGTGCGTTCTTGGAAATCGGTGAGGTGACAATGCCGTCGATCGAACCGGCGCGCGCCAGCCGGCAGGTCTGTTCGAGAATGCGGCCGGCGTGTTCCCCGCCGCCCCTGCTGTCCCGGCCGGTCCGGTATCGCTCCCGGCAGCCGGTATCCAGAAACACCACGCCGCGTGCCGGAAGCGAATGGTCTGAAATCCGTTCGATAATTTCGACCTCCAACCGCCTGAGGAACGTCGCGAAGACTGTCCTCGCTCCAATCACCACGGCGAGAGATCGTGTCGGCCGATACTCGGAAAAAAGCGCTTCGATGATCTCCGGACCGACACCCGCCGGGTCGCCGCCGGTCACCGCAACAACTGGGCGCGTATTTCGTGTGTTCATGAGTTACCCCGACTATATGTGTCACTGATCTGTGACAACATCATAGTAGGACAAAGCAATCGACTTACTCAACTGTTTGCGGGGAATGTCAACGACGCGGATGGTCAGCTGGCGGCTCTGAAGCTCGAGTGTAATCGTATCGTCGATGTGAAGAGTGGCGGACGGCTTCGCGACGCGGCCGTTTATCGTAAGGAGCTGTTTATCGCAAAGTGTCTTTACGCTCGAGCGGCTTTTCGCGAGGCAAAGATATTTGAGTGCAAGGTCGACCCGCATGAACTAGTTGACTCGGATCTCCACATAGAACTCATCCCGTAGCCCGGCAATATATGAATCGTACATGTCTGCGATTTTTTTCTCCTGAACAGATTTCCGAAGCTCGTCTTTAACCTCGTCGAAGGTGAACGGGCGCGCGTCTTCCTGCTCGAGTAATTTGACGATCCGGAATCCTGACGGCTCGCGCAGTACCTGGCTGACATCACCGACAACCATGGTCTCGAGAACATCACGGAAAAACTCCGGAAGGTCATCCTGTTTGAGCCATCCGAGGTCACCGCCAGAAGAAGCCGTGCCCGGGTCGTCGCTGTGTTCCTTTGCCATTTCCGAAAAATCGGCGCCGGCCACAACCTCGGCGTGCACCTCGCTCGCGCGTTTGAAAACTTCCTGGATGTCGTCGTCACCCGCCTCGACGTGAATCAGAAGATGCCGCAACTCGACTTCGCGATTCTCCTCGTTACGCCCGACGAGCTGAATAAGGTGATACCCGTACGACGTGAAGACCGGCTCACTGACCTCGCCGATAGCGAGCTTGGATGCCGCGTCGGCAAAACGTTTGTCGGAGAGGTCTTCGAGCGGAAGCCACCCGAGGTACCCGCCATTCTTAGCGGTGCCATCTTCCGAGTACTCTTTCGTGAGCTCCTGAAAATCCTCGCCGTTACGGACACGTCTGTACAGGTCCTCGATCTTCCCCGAGGCACTAGCTTTCGCATTCTCGGAAGAGTCGAACGCAAAATAGATCGATGCAAGATGGATGACGGGCGGTCGAAGAGGCATAGCGGAGATTCTCTCTTCATACTTCGCGAGGAGCTCCTCTTCGGATATTCGAAGTGATCGGCGGTCGATCTCGGAAGCCAGTACTCGGTCGACGAGCATCTTGTTGCGGATCTGGTCCCTATACAGCTGCTTCAGCGTGTCTATCGTGAATCCCTCGGCCGCGAGCTGGCGCTCGAAGGTTTCCTTGCCGCCCAACGCCTTCATGTTGTCGTCAATCGCCCTGTCAACCATCTTCTCGATCTCGGAAAAGGAAGCCCTAATACCGAGTCGGTTTGCCTTCGCAAGAATGAGCCGGCTGTTGATGAGTTCTTTCAGCGCTACCTTTTCGATTTCCACTCGCTGCGCGTCACCGACATCGGTCATCCCCCGTTGAATGAGAAACTGTTTGGCTGCCTGATCTACATCGCTCAGAAAGATTGCATCATCATCCACGACAGCAACGATACGCTCTATCAGAACGCGTTCGGCGAAAACCGGGGCACTCATCATGAGCAGAACTGCGAGATGGCCTGCGATTTTGATCGCCACTTTCATGTTCACCTGCCTCATCGGGGGCTTTGTACAGTTTTGGTTGCGCCCGCACTCAGTTGCTGCTCGACGATGCGGATGCTTGCTCTCGACCGAATCGACGCCACAAGACTGTCGTAGACGGTTTCACGTTTCTGCAGCATTAGATTGTTGGCGATTTCCTGTTTCACATCTTCATACGACAGTTTGAACCGCGCGTCGCGGATTTCGGTAACTTTCAGAACGTGGTAGCCAAAGTCCGATTCGATCACGTCGCTGACGTCACCTACTTTCATTCCAAACACAATGTCCTCGAATTCCGGGATCATGTTGCCCTTGGACAGGTATCCGAGGTCCCCTCCGTAGCGGGAGTGTTTGTCGATCGAGTGTTTTCGAGCCAGATAAGTAAAGCTCCGTTTGCCGATCTGTTCCTTCACACTCTCTGCGTCCTCACGGCTGTTTACCAAAATGTGGCTCACCCGGTACTCGGTGACATATTCGTCAGCATGGGCATCGTAATATTCACGCACTTCCCGATCGTGGACCACGGCCTTTTCCTGAATCACCTGCTGCACGAGGAGATCCGCGATCAGGCCCTTTCGGTATGCTTCCATTTGCGCTTCCAGTTTATCGGGAATCTCCATTCCGGACTTTGCCACCTCGTCATACAAGAGCTGCATCGTAATCCAGCGATCCAGATACTCTCGTTTCTCGTCCAGCGTGAGCACGTCCTGGTAGTCCGCCGGCAGAAAA
>JAPUJU010000385.1 GCA_027296025.1 bacterium | reverse complement strand
CAATCGTCACCTCGAACGTTCTCGGGCGGCCATCACGCACTACTTTGATTTTCACTTCGTCACCAGATTTTGTCTCTGCAACGAGATCACTCAACTGGCTCGGCGTTTCCACGTCCTTGCCGTTGAACGTAACGATCACGTCGCCGTCGTGAAGACCGGCTTTGTCCGCGGGACTCTCTTCGATGACTTCGTTGATCAGGACACCTTTTTTGGTATTGATGTCGAGACCGTTCCGCAGTTCATCCGTGAGCTCCTGCATCTGGACGCCCAGAAACGCACCCTTTTTGAGCTCGATGGTCCGACTGAACTTGTGAGGATGCGCGGACGCGATAGCAATGGCGCCGGCAAGAAACGCGATCGCGGTCAGACCGACCACAACCCCCGCTTTGCCACCACGCAGTGCTGAAGCTATACTGTTATGTTTCATGGTGTTTGGACGTTTTAAGTCCATCCCTCCTTCCAGCAACAGGGCAGGTAAATATGTCCGTTGCTTTCTTCTACCCCTGCGCGTGATCGAAGTTTCCACCATTTTCGCGCTCCGCGCGGCGGGCAATACGGCCCGCGGCCAGGAGCCCCGCGAGGGGGATCCAGATGACGTATGCAAACGGTAAGGAGAGGAACAACCCGCCGATCAGGGCTGCAAGGTGGGAGATGAGGAGGTAGAAGCCAATGTGCCGCATCCACTCGTGTTCCGGCTTCCACGGTGCGCGCCGGACGCGTAAATATTCAACGAAGCCGCACAACTGGAGGAGCAGGTACGCCGCAAGGCCGAAGAGGCCGACGCCGACGAGAATCTCGAGGTACACGTTGTGAACGGGTATGCGAACGAACATGTCGGGGCTTGACCGGACGGTAAAGTTGTTGAGCCCGACTCCCGTAAACGGGTGGTCCAGGAACATTTCCCACGCGGTTCGTAGCGCTTTTACACGCAGAAAAATTGACCAGTCCTGATTCGAGCGCGAGAATAGATTACCGAGCGTCTGAAGCCGAAAGAGGTAGAACTGGGGCGTCAGCGCAAGGGCGGTGACGATGATCGCGATGATGGACCCGTTGACCCACCGGTTTCTCACGTCCCGGATCATCAAAACAATGCCGATGATCGCGAGAGGAAATACTGCGGCCCGCGAAAATGTAAACACAACCGCGAGCAGGATCAGGACGATGCCACCCGCTATTAACACGCGTGCGAGTTTTCCTGTCCACAGACGCATCGCATAGGCGGCCATCGGAAGCGCGGCGATCAGATACACGGCCGAGACATTGGCATCGGCCCGGGCGCCGGCAAAGCGCATCCAGCTGACCGTGCCGAGAATTTTAGACTCCCGTTCGACTCCTACACCGGGAAAGAGGATGCCGAGGAAGATCGTCGTCATCGTTCCAAGAAATATTGCTGCCATGAGCAGTTGCAGATCCCTCGGCACGCGCAGAAACTGCACGAGGAGGACAAGGACCACCATGGATTTCAGGAAAATCGTCAGGGACGTCGTCGCATACCTCAGGTCATGCGCGTACGTGAAGGACGAAAGGACGATCAGAAGGAAAAAAGCAAGTACCCAGTTGAACATTCGCGTCCGCAGCTGCACAGCATCGCCGCGCGCGAAACCAACCAGGGCGCCGCTGAGCGAAAGCGCGAGCAAGGGTGGCGCGAGATTCACGGGAAAATAAAATGTCAGACCGCCGAAAATATAAAACACGACGGCGAGGACGGCGTACTTCGGATGAGCGACGCCGAAAAGCGCTCCGAGGCAGGCAAAAAGACCCATCAGGGCCAGGCGAACGATGCCCATCGGGAGAACGTATACGGTAAGCAAAGCAAGCAGCGCTCCACCGACGGCGAGGGCAAACAGTATCACGCCGCGCTTGCCGGAAACAGGTGCCTCCGTACGGAGTTCCATGATCAGCGGGTTTTCTTGCGGAGCAACTTGCGAAAGTCGTGGTTGATCGGCTCGACGACGTCTCTGATGACTTTGTTCTTCTGACGGTCTTCGCGCCACGCCGCAACAATCAGCGCGAGAATTGAGCTCCATCCGAGCCCGACGATCCCTCCGAGGAGGACGAGGATCTTGCGCTTCGGACGGCTTCGCAGCTCCGGTACAATGGCAATATCCAGCACATTAACGGTCGGCGTATCGCGCGCTTCTTCGATGCGGGCCTTCTCGTACTCCTGGGTGAGCATTTCGAAGATATTCTCGCCGACCCGAATTCGCCGGATATGCCGGGCCATTTCCAGCATCACATCGGGCGCCTCATCGAACGCCGGAAAGAACGCGTGAACCGACGTGTTCTCTTCATCCCGCGCGTCGCGCGACTGGAACTTCACCAGCTGTCGGCTGATCTCGTCGTACTTGCGCTTCGTGGTGATGTATTCTTCCGACTTTTGCGACGAGTAGTCGCGCATGATCTCGAGCTCGATCTCCAGCGTGATCGCATCGGCCGTGAGTTTCGAAATTATTTCGATACTCGACTTGAGCTGTTCGTCGAGTTCCAATGCCTGGTGCTCTTTCTGAAATTCCTTCAGGTCCTCTTCCGCCTCGCGAAGGTCCACGAGGTGACGTTCTATCTGTCCTTCGATGAAGATTCGCGTACGGGAGGCCTTTGTGCTGTTGAGCTCGCGATTGAACTCGTCCAGCAGCGCTACGTAACGGTTCGTAATCACCGCCGCACGCTCGGGATCCTGATCCTCGTACGCGATCGTCAGGAGGCCGTTGTCGACGATCGTGATGTCGGTGTGAGATCGAAGTTCAACGAGCGTTTCGGTCATCAGCTCGATACCGAAGACTTCCTGCAGATTGAACTCTTCGATGATCTTCGAACCGACCCGTCGGCTCAGAAGAATGTCAATGTAGACGGTACTCGGCGTGGGGCCGGATGCTACGGGCCCCAGGATGGGCAACTGAAGACTCTGTACGACGTCCATGTACGACGTCATCGTGGATTTGGGTTCCGGCGGAAAGACGGAACTGACCGCCGTATACCACTTCGGCAGCACGAAACTGATCGCTGCCATCCCGCCTGCTGTAAGCAGCGCGGAAACCAGAATGAACTTTCTCCATTGAACGAGTGTGCGAAGAACGTAGACCATTGCTAATTTTTTGCCATCTCTTCGGCGAGGGCGTCGGTTTCAAGGACCTTCTCACGCGGAATCGGGATGGGCTGCCGAATCTGTCTGAACGAACCGTTGACGGCCGGGGCGAAACGGGCACTCTCCGCCTTCTCCCATACGGTCTGCCGCTGGCCGGACGCGAACTTGGCCATTGCGATTACCGCTGCAAAATTGACCATGGTGAAATAGAACGGAATATTGAAGACGGCGTGCGGCCTTCTGGTGCCGCGCATCCTCCAACCGTTGAGCGCCGCCAGATAGAAAGCCACCTGCCCGAGGGCCAGCACGGCATAGAACACCGAGCCTTCCATAAGCATCACGTTCGCGAACAGGGCGACGAACAGCACCGGACCCATCGCCCAGCGAAGCAACTTATGCGAAACCAACTGCCAGAGTCGCATGCCACCAACCTTGTCCGTCATTTTCGAGAGTCCCGTCAGGCCGCGAAGGACGATGCGTACCTTGCGCTGGAACTCCTCGTGCCAGAAAATCGTGCACCGCTCGAGCGCGACGGCCTCGGGTTCGTACACGATTCCGTGCCCGTGACGTGCAATGTCGAACGGTATCTGAAAATCGTTCGCCACGTGGGGGGAAACGTTCTCGAAGAGTTCGCGACGGATCCCAAAGATCGAACCGTTGGCGACGAGAACGCTCTTCATCTTGCTTTCGAGAACACTGAGCATTCCTTCGTACCGCCAATAGATGCTCTCGCCCTTGCCGACCGCCGTCGTGTGCCGGTCGACATACCGCAACTTGCCCACAACGCAGCCGATCGATGGGTCGGCGAAGCGACGAACAAGTCTTTCCAGGGCATCTTCGGCGAACAGCGCATTCGCATCGGTGAACACGACAACGTCTTCTTCGATATCCGGGACGACGCGATTGATCACGGCGCTTTTTCCGCTTCGTTCATCGCTGTGATAGACGCGAACACCACGATCGGCGAACTCCTTCGTGATGCGCACGGTCTCATCGTCGCTTCCATCCGAAGCGACGAGGATCGTAAGCTTCTCGTGGGGGTAAGTCAGCCCGAGGCTGTTTTCGATTTTCGTTCGGATTACTTTCTCTTCATTAAACGCCGAGATGAGGAGACACACGGATGGGTAGTCGACCTCAACGATCGAGTGTCTTTTTCGCCTGGGGAGTCTGGAAAGAAGGTACAGGGTCAGTGGATAGCCGAAGTACGTATATATGGCCAGACCGATGCACGCCCAGAAAATGAATTGCCACATACGGAATTCCCCCCAACGACAGGAGCGTCTTGTCTAAAACGAAGCCAACCTAGCATGCGGTCGATGAACCGGACAATTAGAAAAACACTGTAGCAGTGAGTGAGCGGGTTACCGGAGTGAAACTTAGAACATCGAACCGCGCTGGCTGGCACCTCCTACGGGGCATTGGGGTCGCCAATTATCATAACCTTTTCAGCGGAGAGATTCCAGCGAAATCATTGCAACACCGTCGTTTCGAAAACCGACCCAGAGTCTCTCCTCCCGATCGACCAGAATGCTCGTCACGTTCCTGCCGCGGAGTCCGTCCCCGGGTCCGATCCAGCGAACGTGTTCCCCGTCGAAAATCACCACGCCCTCCGTCGTCCCCAGGTACATCCGCCCGACCGCGTCGAAATACAGCACGCGGTACCCCCCGACGACATCGGGGCTGGGACCGGAGAGCTGGACCCACTGTCGTGTTGCGTGGTCGTATCGCCATAATGTGCCGTCACTTACGGCGACAACTCCCCCAGATGGGCTCCTTCGGAGTGCGTGGATCTTCACCGAGCCGAACCGGTCCGGTCCGAATGTTGTCCACCCCGCACCGTCGTACTGGTGGACGCCCCCATCCCGGGACAAGGCCCACACGAGGCGTTCGCGATCCACGACCACCTCAACGATCGGTCCGCCGCTGATCTCGTGCCGTTCGGCATAACGGACCCAGATGCTGCCGTCGAACCGGTACACTTCACCGGCACTCGAGCCAGCCCAGAGATGCCCGTCAGCACCGAAAGCCAGCGATAGAAACGTCGGCGCGCGGGGCTCAATCACCGGATTCACCTGGAGCCACTCGCCGTCTGAGCGACACAACAACCCCCATGGCGAGCTAAGCCACACGTTCCCCGTCGGAGACTTTATCAACGCAAAAACTGATCCAACTTCGACTTCCACGGCCAGCGAAGCGGAATCGCCCCTTGTGGATAACAGATATGGTCCGTTCGCAAGGAGCATAAGGCCTTCCGGATCTTCCACGATCGCCCCGACGTACCCGGACCGGAGTGCCGACCGAAACGAAATCTTTCGAACCACGCCGTCGAGCACCGATGCAACGAGTCCCCCGCTCGACCCGAAAAACACAACCCCGTCCGACCCGACCGTAACACATTTCCAGCGCGCGTCACGGATTTCCGGGTCTTCGCTGGCGTACGACCGCCAGCGCCCGTTCGCGTAACTCGCGATTCCCCCGAAGCGACCCGCCGCCCACAGGGTCAGGTCCGCATCCACCGCGATTGCAGCAACATCGTTTTCGATGAATGTTTCCCGGAGGCGGATTCGAATCGCCCTTTCTTTTACCGAATTGAACCGGTAGATGCCGCGACCGGCGATGAGAACGTAGTAGCGTTCGTCGTCCGACTTCGCCAGCGCCCGCATTTCACCGCGTGGCAACCCCGCCCCGGCCTGATAGCTTACCCACACGCTGTCCCGGAATGCGCACAGCCCCAGCGACGTCGCGAAGAGCACCGTGTGCGTATCCCGCACGGCGATTGCGTACACCTTGTTGTCGAGCAGCGAGTCCTCGCGGGTAATTCGCTGGGTTCGCAGCGAATCGTATGCGACGACCCCGTGCCCATACGTACCCATATAAATCGTTCCCGTATCTCCGTACGCGATACAGCGCACGTCCGACAGACCGCTGATATCGGCCGCAGTGTAGACCGTTGTGTCGCTCGGAGTGAAAATCGAGAGGCCATAATCCGTACCCACCAGCACGGTATGCGCCCGCGAGACAATCGTACGAACCGAGTTTCCCGGAAGCCGCTCGCCCGCCTTGATCGTCGAAACGACACGCTCTGAGAGCAGATCGTACAGGAGTATGCCTCCGTTGGTCCCGATCCACAGCGTGTCGCCCACCTGGTGAAGCGCCCGAATGTCGCTGTGGTTATCGAAGTATGACCAATCGGCTTCCGTGCCGCCGGCGCTCAGTGCCATCGGTATGCCGATCAGCAGAAGGAGACAGATTGCGAATCGTTTTTTCATAGCAGTCCTCAGGCGACCGAGCGCTCTATCAATTCGATCAACCGGCATACATTTTTTTGCGCTGAAAAATCCTTCTGAGCCAG
>JAPUJU010000384.1 GCA_027296025.1 bacterium | reverse complement strand
CCCGCTCCGGAGGATCCGTATGTCGAAGCACTGAAGGACATGGTCGACGGCGACAGCAACGCCGCGTTTGAGCGCCTGCAGCAGGCCGTTCGATCCGGATACGCGCCGACCGACGCCTATATCAAGCTCGGTACTCTGCTGCGTCAGCGTGGCGACGCAACCCGCGCTCTGCAGATCCATCAGAGCCTCACCGTCCGAAGTAACCTCTCGAAGCCGGAAAAGGTCGAGCTGTTCATGAACCTCGCCGAGGACTACTCGGCCCTGGGCATGCCCGAGAAGGCGATTCAGGTTCTGGAGTCCGCTATCCGCAACCTGCGGATCCGTGATCCACGGGTCATCCTGACACTTGCGCGGCATTACCACGCGACGGATTTGCCGGACAAGACGTACAATGCGTTCAAGGAAGCCAGGAAATTGGGCGCTATCGGTGATCGTGAGCTCGCGCTTTATCTCGCGTCGGTCGCCGAATGCGCGGTGGAAAAGGGTGAGTTAAAAGACGCCAGGAAAACCCTCATGCGTGGACTGAAATACGATGAGTCCTGTGCACCTTGCATGCTCCTGCTCGGAAACATCGCGCAGCAGCAGGACGATCTCGACGAAGCTATCAATCGCTGGAAGCAGGTTGCGATTCTTTCGCCACCGCTGTCCGGGATTGCGCTTCAAAAGCTGGAGAGCACGCTTTATGAAAAGGGGCGGTTCAGCGAGGTCGAGAAAGTCTACGACGACATTCGCATCGCGCGCCAGGGCGACGAAGCATCGAGCCTGGCACTTGCGGAGTTTTACAGCAAGCAGGGAAGGGGTGAGGACTCAATCCATCTGCTCGAAGAGTACGTGGCGAAATATCCCGGCTCAGTGAGGGGGTCGCTCCTGTTGACATCGCTCTACTCGAAATTGAGGGATTCGGAAACGGTGAACAGGTTTCTCGACAAATCCATCGAGGCGGCGTGGGAGCCCGAACGTTTTTCCTGCGGCACTTGCAACTTTATTTCCGACACCATGCGGTGGCATTGCCCAAACTGCAACTCCTTCGACACATTCTCTTTATCATGAGAGCGGCACTCTTAATCGCGACTGTGGTGTTGTTCGCCGCCCCGGTGATGACTACACTACCCGCGCTCGCTAGCATCGAAAGCGTCCGGAAGGATATCTCGCACCTTCGTTTCGATCGCGCGGAATCGGAGCTCGTCGACATTGCCCGCGCTGCGAAAGGCAGGAAGAAGCAGGAAGCGCTCTTTCTGCTGGCCGGGTTGAAGAAGTCCGTTTCGGAAGCAGAAATTATTTACCGGGAAGTCGTTCGCATCGATATCGGGAGTGCATGGGCGCGAGAATCGCAGGTGGAGCTGGCAAAGATCCAGTATGCACTCGGAAACTACGATCGGGCGTTCGAAATCCTCGATGTATCCGGCGCATGCCGAGGATCCGAGGAAGCCTGTTTTTTCCAGGGCCTTTCCGCGTTGATGCTGAAGCAGTATTCCAAAGCGGAGGATAAACTCTCACGCGTTCGTCGCGGGCGTTACCAGTCCTGGGCATTTCTTGCACTCGCCGAGATCGAGATGGGAACTAATCGCGCAGACGGCGCGTGCCGTAAGTACGAAAGGATGTCGCGGGCGTACATCAGTCCAACGGCAATGTATCGATACGGTGAATGCCTCGAGCGCGATGGAAAGTCCGATGATGCAGCCGACGTGTTCCGGGATCTGATCGAAACCTTTCGCAGCACCCCGGAGGCCGTTCTCGCGACTCAGAAAATAGAGGTTCTCGAGCGGAGGGCCGGGACCCATGACGTATTGTCGCCGGCCCGCTCCCGAGAGGAAATCGTCGGGTTCTATACGCTGCAGTTCGGTGCATTCTATGACCGCACCAATGCGATCAGGCTTGCGTCGAAGCTGAAGCGCGAGATTCCCGGTGTTCGCATCGACAGCGACCTCGTCAACAACAAGGAAATCCACCGCGTTCGTGTCGGGCAGTTTCGCACACGCGAAGAAGCTGAGCTTAGAGCAGAGGCGATCAATCGGCGCATCCGCGAACCGGTGACGATCATGACACTGCGATAGGATGGTCCTTCAGGGACACGACGCACCATGAGCAACCAGACACCTTTGATGGCGCAGTACAGGGAGATCAAAGAACAGCACGGTGATTGTGTGCTGTTCTTTCGCGTCGGTGACTTCTACGAGACGTTCTACGAGGATGCAGTCGAAGTTGCTCGAATTCTGAACATTGCTCTGACGACCCGCGATAAGAAGAAGCCGAATCCGGTGCCGCTGGCCGGCGTGCCGTTTCACGCCGCCGAAACATACATTACACGCCTGCTGGCCGCCGGGAAGAAAGTGGCCGTCTGCGAACAGGTCGAGGATGCGTCTGATGCCCAGGGGCTCGTCAAGCGTGAGGTCGTCGAGGTGTTGACTCCGGGTACCGCGATGAATACGCAGCTCCTCGACGAGCGCGAAAACAGCTACTGCATGGCAGTCTTTGTCGACGGCGAACGCTGTGGCGTAGCGGTGGTCGATGTGAGCACGGGAGATTTGTCCGGTGGGGAGGGTGACCTACACACCGTCCAGCACCTGATCCAGGGCAAGCGTGTTCGCGAGTTGCTGTGCCGGAAGGGGAACGACCGCCGCGCGCTCTCGCACCTCGTCGAGATCCTGGGTGACCCGTTTGTGACGGAGCTGGATACGAATCTGTTCGAGGCGGTTGCGGTGAACGCGGCGTTGGAACTTCAGTTCGGGACGGCCGACACCGGAATTCCTCCGATGCGTTCACACGAACGTATCGCCGCCGGAGCGCTTCTCGCCCATTGCCAGACCCTGCGCGGTGGCGCCCTGCCACAGGTGTCGGCAATGGATCGGTTGGCCGAGATCAATTTTCTCGCTCTCGATGACGAGACGATTCGAAACCTCGAATTGTTCGAACCACTTGCCGGCGGAGATACCCGCGCCACGCTGATTTGCCACATCGATCGCACGGTCACGCCGATGGGTGCGCGTGAGATTCGCTTGTGGCTGCAGAAACCGTTGTGCGATTCGGAGCTCATCGACCGGCGACTCGACGGCGTGACAGAGATTTACGCAAACACCGCTCTCCAAGAGGCGTTTATATCGATTTTGAAGGGCGTCCGCGATATTCAGCGGCTTGGAGCGAGAATCGCCACTAGAAAGGCGATACCACGCGAGCTTCACGCGTTGCGCGAATCTCTGGAACAGCTCCCTGAGTTGATATCGGTTTTGCAGGGCTGCGACTCCGAGATCCTGCGGGAGCTTCTCGGTCGCATGAAGGATCATGCCTCTCTTGCCGAAAGGATCGAGCGCGCGGTTGTGGAGGATCCGCCGGGACACCTTCGCGACGGCGGCGTGATTCGCAAAGGGTTCTCGCCGATGGTCGACGAGCTCATCGATCGAAACGAAGAGGCCAAAGTATGGATTGCCAACCTCGAGCGACGCGAAAAGACACGAACGGGAATCAACTCTCTGAAGGTCGGCTTCAACAAAGTGTTCGGCTATTACATCGAGGTGTCAAAGGCACACCGCGGCTCGGTGCCGGACGAATACATCGGAAAACAGACGCTCGTCAATGCGGAGCGGTACTACACGCAGGATCTGAAAGATCGGGAACAGGGTATCCTCGAGTCGGTAGAGAAACGGATTGCGCTCGAACAGAAAGCGTTTGATTCGCTTTGTAACGAGATAACACACTCGCTGGAGGCTCTACAGATAACCGCTCACGCGGTGGGGCAGATCGACGTGTTGCAGGCGCTTGCGGCGAGCGCGCGGGAGCATCGGTTCCATCGCCCCGTTGTTGATGACTCGAAGACACTGGATATTGTGGCTGGCCGGCATCCCGTAATAGAAAAACTTGTTAGCGAGGCGTTTGTGCCGAACGACCTCTATCTTGATGTCGACAAGAAGCAGTTTGCGCTGATCACCGGACCCAATATGTCGGGGAAAAGCACCTTCCTGAGACAGACTGCCCTCATCGTCGTTCTGGCCCAGATGGGTTCGTTTGTTCCTGCCGATCGCGCCCGGATCGGACTCGTTGACAGCGTCTCAACACGTGTCGGCGCAAGTGACCGGCTTAGCCGCGGCGAGTCGACATTTCTTGTCGAGATGAAGGAAACGGCCACAATTCTTGCCACGATGACGGACCGCAGCCTCGTGTTGCTCGACGAGGTGGGCCGCGGCACGAGCACCTATGATGGGCTGAGTATCGCCTGGGCAGTCACTGAGTATCTGCTTCAGGGGATCAAAGCGCGTCCGAAAACGCTTTTCGCCACACACTTTCATGAACTGACCCAGCTGCGCAGTGAGTATCCACGGCTCGTGAACCTCAAGATCACGATCAAAGAGTGGGAGGGGGGCATAATTTTCCTGCGAAAGATCGCGACAGGCACGAGCGATCGAAGCTATGGGATCCACGCCGCTCGCGTCGCCGGGATGCCACCGCAGGTACTGAAACGGGCGGAAGAAATCCTCCACGCTCTCGAACTGCGGCGCGACCTCATTCGTCAGGGCGTCGCCCTGACCGGGGACGGTCGGCAGCCCAGTCTGTTCGACTCGGCCCCATCCCACCCCGAAGTGCCGTCCGAGCCTGCCTCGGACCCAGTCCACGACGCCATTCGGGACTTCCCGACGGATAGTTCAACTCCCCTCGAGGCCCTGCAGCTGATTGATGCGCTCAAAGACCGGCTGCGCCGGGTCTGACCGGTCGAATTCTCTGCGATGCTCGGCGTGACCGCCTGCCGGGGTGGTCTGCCTTTTGCTATTATACGATCGGTGAGTTACGCGCGGCGGATTGCCAGTGCTTTGAGGGTATTCTAAGCTAAACCATATATAGTTATGACAAATAACAAGATACGATGTATATTGCTCGGGGCGGGGGAGAAGGACCTCCCTGTCCTCAGCGAACTCCACAAGAATACCGACGTGGTGATCGAGTGCATTTTTGACTGGGATAAAGGAGCCGTCGGCATGGAGATCGGTGAAATTCTGGGGATACCGGGTGCCACGGAGACCGATCAACTCCCGACGGTGTCCGGGATCGATTACATCGTAGTTTCGTCGCCACGCTCCGATTTCATCCCGGCGCTGGATGCGCTGGCCTCCACCGAGGCGAAAATCCTTACGTCGTCGGAGGCCCTCAAGACGCTGGGAGTCGGTGACACGAGAGAATCGATCACACACGAGGCCATCGATACATCTCCTACGATGGAGAATACGCTCGATGCCCTGGAGAAGCTCCTCGACCGCGGAGAATTGATGAAGTTCCTGCTCGACGTCGCGGTGAGGGCGACCTCCGCCGGAGCCGGTTCGATCATGATGTATTCATCGGAGGCGAAGGAACTTCATATCGGGTACGCGACGGGGCTCAGCGAACGAATTATCACGAATACCCGACAGAAGCTCGGAGTCGGCATCGCGGGAGGTGTGGCGCAAACTAAAGAGGCGAAGCTCATTCAGAAACCGGCACAGAAAGATCTTTACGCAAAAGACCGTGAGCGCATGAACATCCGGTCCGCCATCTGTGTCCCGCTTCTGTGGGAAGGGAAGCTGCTCGGGGTGCTGAACGTATCAACGATGCAGGGTGAGCGCGAGCTGGACAATGAAGATCTCTCCAAGCTGAAAAGACTTTCCCGCCGACTCTCCCGAGTGCTCAACGAATCTCTGAAGCTCCAGGAGATCCAGGTTCGACACCGCGAATCGAAGTTCCGCTCGACGATCAGCGAAGTATCGCAGAAATCGATGTCAACGCAGGAGAAGCTCTCCGCCCTCTCTCGCTACCTGTCCGAACTGATGGACGCCGACACCGTTGAGATCTACATGAATACTAGAGAAGGGGCATGGTTTGTCCTCGGCGGATCCAACCGACTGCTCAGCCCGTCAAAGGAACGCATCCGCTGCCAGCACGGAGCGTTGAGCCGCACGTTTCTCGAGAAGCGTTGCATCATCATGACAGAGGGGAAAGAGCGTGAGAGCGGTGAATTGATCTCGCGATCATCGGTCGTCTATTGCTACCTCACTGTAACGAATCCGGAAGGCGTCGTGGTCCTCGAGTTTACCGAACACGAACGGCTCGATGAATTCCTGATCGTCAAAGATGAAGTCATCTCCGAGCTCTCTCGCTTCATCGGATCCGAACTGCGCGAGCGGCGTTTGCGTCGCGAACTCGACACGACGTCAAAAATCTCGGCCGCCGCCGCCGCACTGCTCAGTTGTCGCTCGGTTTCGGATCTGGCGAGTGTCCTCTCACGCGTGGGAGCGGACGTAGTGGAGTGCCGGCGCGTGTCAGTCCGACTGCGACGGGCAGCGAAGGATCGCCACATGATCAAAAGTTTTCATGCGCCGCCCGATGATCGCTCGGAAGCCTGGAAAATCGAAGACGAGGAGTCGTTCACGCGCCTAGCCGAACGCGGAGAGGCTTTCAGCCTGTGCCATCTTAATTTCGAATCGGACATTCGATCACCAGAGGTTGAGTATCACTCGATGCTCGCCTTTCCGATTCAAACGAAGGAGAAATTCATCGGCGGTGTCGTCGCGTACGACAAACATCCAGGAGATGTCATGGAGGACGCGATTTTCTCGGACGTGGACGAGGCCATGGTGAAGAACCTCACTTCGATGATTCTTCCCGTTGTAGAGACACTCCACAGTCAGGATCCCTCAACTGTTGAACCGGCGAACTACGGGACGATCCTCGAGGGCAACCGGCAGCGTTTCGATACGATCTGTGCAAGCGAAGTGTCACGCTCCGAGCGCTACCATCATTCGTTCTCCGTGATTCTCTTTCAGGTAACCGCGCTCGCGGGTCATCTCAAGAAGAACCCACGGGACACCCTCGCCGTGATCGACGAGATCACGAAAGGGATTCGAACCCGAACCCGGAAGACAGACTACGGTACCTGGATCGATGGGGACACATACGCGATGATCTCGCTCGACGGCGGGCGCCGGATACGTTTCCTCGTCTCGCGTGTCATGACGTATCTCAACAAGGATCTTGCGCAGGTCGAAGATCTGCACGTCGACCCCGACGAGATTCTGTGCGGAACCGCAGACTACCCCGGTAACGCCAAGGATCCGGGGGCCCTGCTCGCCCAGGCTCGGGCGAATCTCAAGCCTTACGCGCAGAAATAGTTTTCAACAGAAATCAACGCGGGTCCCCCTCCCAGTCACGTCCTTGTGATTGCCATGACGGGAAGGTGCGTGGTATGTTCGGTTCGCGTTACGTAAGAGAAAGCGTGTAATCCCTTAACACAGGTGAAGATATGCCCGTGATCAAACAATTGCCCGAAGAGGTCGCGCGGCAGATTGCCGCTGGCGAGGTTGTGGAGCGCCCGGCGTCCGTCGTCAAGGAGCTGCTCGAGAACGCGCTCGATGCGGGAGCCACGTCGGTGACGCTCAGGACGACTCGGGCGGGAACGGCTCTGATTGAGCTCCGGGACGATGGCGGTGGTCTTTGTGCGGAGGACCTCTCGCTGGCGCCTCGCAACTTTGCGACGAGCAAGATAACGAGTGCCGATGACCTCCAAGCCGTCCAAAGCTACGGGTTTCGTGGGGAAGCGCTGGCGAGTATCTCGTCGGTGTCGCGCTTCGAAATGATCTCGAGTCAAGATGACGGGGGTGAAGGTTGGAAAATCGAGATGGATGGAAAAACGATTGTCGATGCGAGCCCGGCGCCGCACGCACGAGGAACGACCGTCCGGGTCCGCGACCTGTTTTTTAATACGCCGGCTCGAAAGAGATTTCT
>JAPUJU010000383.1 GCA_027296025.1 bacterium | reverse complement strand
TCGCGTCGCAAAGAGATTTCCCACCCCTCGCCCGACCAGGCTGTCGCGCTGGGGTTCCTCATGGTTCTCAGTTCTGTGCGCGAGCGGATTCTTTTCCCCGAGTCGCTGTTGAGTCGGGTCCCTGTTTCATACGATAATATTGCTGTCGAGCTTGCGGATGCAATTCTTGCTTACCTGCGCGCGTGAAGCAGCGTGCGATTGTCGCGCCGTCCGAATCCGCGGCGAACGGGGGTGTAAACTTTTCTTGACACGCCGACCGGACGCCATACTCTCGCGGGGTGCAATCGATCCAAACGATTGCGTTCTTCTTTGATGATCGAAGTTCCTTCTGAATACGCGCCGTACCTGCGAATTGGGACGTGCTCCTGGAAGTACGAGTCCTGGTGCGGGCTCTATTACGACGAGGGGCGCACGTACCGGGCAGACGAATATCTCCGCGACTACGCCCGGCACCTGAACACCGTCGAAGTGGATCAGTGGTTCTGGAGCCTCTTTCCCGGCGGGCTCCGCATGCCGGACCCGAAGGTCGTCCAACAATACGCCGACTCGGTCCCCGACGATTTCGTGTTCACGATGAAGGCGCCCAACGCGATCACCCTGACCCACTTCTATGCGAAGCAGCCGGACCATGAGGTCGAGTTTGCCGGCCGCCCGAACATCTACTTTCTGGACGTCTAGATTCTCGAACGCTTCCTCGATGCGCTCGCCCCGCTCGGAAAGAAACTGGGCCCCATCATGTTTCAATTCGAGTATCTGAACCGGCGCAAGATGTCGTCTCGGGAGAAGTTTCAGGACGCCATTGCCGAGTTCATCACGAAGGCGCCGAAAGAATTTGAATACGGGCTGGAAATCCGGAATCCGGACTACCTGACCGATGATTTCTTTGATTTCCTCACCTCTCGCCGCATTGGTTTCGTATACCTCGACGGTTACCAGATGCCATCCGTCGGGGAGGTATACGATCGTTTCAAACCGGTGACGACCGACTGGACTGTGATGCGCCTCCACGGTCCGGATCGCTATGAAATGGAACAGCGCACCGGGAACGTCTGGAACAAAGTCGTGGTCCCGCGGGACGAGCGCTTGCGCGAAGTCGCGGCGATCATTCGGGCGAACAGTGAGCGGCAGATGCGGACTTTTCTGAACGTGAACAATCACTATGAGGGGAGCGCACCTGTTACGATCGAGCGGTTGCTCGGTGTCCTCCGGGAGCAAGTGCGCGATGCTTGATTTTCGAAAATTCAAAGTCCTGACGTTCGACTGTTACGGAACCCTGATCGATTGGGAGTCAGGGATCGTGCGTGCGGTTCGGAATGTATTGAAGAACCACCAGCTCGAGTTCGACGACCGGTCGATCCTCGAGGCGTACGCGCGGGCCGAGGCGAAGATCGAATCGGGCGCCTACGAGCCGTACAAGAAAGTATTGCGCCGCGTCATGACGGAGATGTCGGCAGAACTTCTTATCGAGCCGTCCGACGACGAACGCGACGCCCTCGCTCTATCGGTTCGTGACTGGAAACCGTTTCCGGATACTGTTCGTGCGTTGAAACGGCTGGGGGAGCGGTACCAGCTCGCGATCATATCTAACATCGATGATGATCTCTTCCAGTACTCGGCCGAGCACCTGGAGGTGCCGTTCGACTGGGTCATCACGGCGCAGCAGGCGGAGTCGTACAAACCCTCGCACAATAATTTTCAGATGGCGTTCGGCCGGATGGGGTTCCCGAAGGAGAAAATCCTCCACGTCGCGCAGAGCATCTACCACGACATCGTGCCGGCCCGGCAGCTCGGGCTCTCGACGGTGTGGGTCAACCGGCGCGCGAAGCAGGAGGGATGGGGCGCCACTCCGCCCGCAGACGGGAAGCCCGACCTCGAGGTGCCGGATCTGGAGAGTTTGGCGGATATGGTCGAGGGCGCTGCTTGATATCGGGGCGGTCAACTTTGACCACCCATCGTTTTTTCTGCTCTGATGTTTCTGAAAACC
This sequence comes from bacterium, assembly GCA_027296025.1. Classification (GTDB taxonomy): domain Bacteria; phylum Krumholzibacteriota; class Krumholzibacteriia; order WVZY01; family WVZY01; genus JAPUJU01. The sequence continues at coordinate 1,050 of JAPUJU010000383.1, read as the reverse complement.
CCCTCTGAAGCGGTGACAAGATCCTGTGGAGCTTCACCAGCCGAAGCCGCGTTTATCCGACTGGATGGTGGCGAGATGCTATATAATTCAACCGGACAGTCGCGTATGAGATCTCTCACCATGTTGAATGTGCGGGGTATGAAGCAGCACGCTCACATGTACTTGACCGCCGGCGGTCTGGGCGTGCAGCCCGATGGATCGCTGATGGTACGGTTTTATCCCTGCATGGCCTTGCAAGGATAAAAGTCTGGATAAATGATGAACGAAGAGATTGTTTGGACAGAAGCTGTTTGCCGCGACCGAGTTTCACGAGCCGGCCAGTGTTCGGATAAATCGTTATCGAGCGGCGGCGGATGGCGCGTCGCAGTTGAAGTAGTAGTTAGGTGGATTGTTTTCGGTCTTTAACGCGGAGGGTGAGCTATGCGCATGTTATTTCGCTTGTTTCATGGGGTTTCGGTCTTACTTCTTCTCGTCGCTTCTGCGCCGTCAACGTGGTCGCAAACCGGCGGGGCGCTAGGCTTGTTTGCAGACACGGAAGGTATGGTATGCGCTATCTCTGATGAGCCCCCCTTTCTGTTCGTTCATGTTGTACACAGTTTCGCGACCGTCGGCGTAAGCGGAGCCTATTTTTCAGTGCCAGTTCCATTATGTGCCATCGGCCTATCCTACGTTGGTGATCAAGCATCTGGCATCGCTCCGTTTCAGAATATCGATGGATCATCGCCTACCGGCATCGGCATAAGCTATGCCGGTTGCTTCGATACCGGAGCTGGCCTGCACATCATGTCGATAGCCTATCTCGCATCGGGTACTAGTCTGCCATGTTGTCCCCTTACGATCGAACCAGCGAATCGGCCGGGGTTGGTACCTCCCGGCTCGCCGGACCCAGGGGTCATCTCATGCGAATCAGAATTTTTGGCCGTCTCTGGCGGTACGGCCTTCATAAATGCGGACTTGACGTGTCGGTGTTCGGTGCCGGTGGAGGAGTCCACGTGGGGTAAAGTAAAATCGCTTTATGTCAGATAGCCGCAATCCACCTAACTGGCCGTT
>JAPUJU010000382.1 GCA_027296025.1 bacterium | reverse complement strand
TCAAAGGGAAAGCACGTCTTCGATCCACACCCACGTTGCTCGCCGACCGCGGCCGGATTGGCTCGAGAACGCGATGGCGGCCGATGTCTCCGCGACCGGGAGCGTGGCAAGGTGCTCCGCGATCTGGCGGTCGACTGCAGCCGGTTTGATCTTGTCAATTTTGGTGAAAACGATGCACACACCCTTGCCCAGCCCCCGGACCAGCTCCGCCGTTTCACGGTCCTCTGCGGTGGGCGTGTGCCGAATGTCGAACAGATGAACCACGCCGGCGAGTGCCTTGCGCTCCTTGAGGTAGCCGACGATGAGCTTCTGCCAGTGGCGACGCTCCAGACGCGAGACCTTCGCGTACCCGTAGCCGGGAACATCGACGAAGCAGAACTGGTCGTTCACCGAGTAGAAATTCGCAGATCGCGTGCGCCCCGGCGCGTTAGAGGTGTGGGCGAGGTCTTTTCGCCCGACCAGCGCGTTGATGAATGTGGACTTGCCGACGTTCGAGCGCCCGATAAAAACGAATTCGGGTCCGAGTGGCCTTGGCAGGCCCTGCCGGTATCCAAAGGAACCGACGAACGCGAGGCTTTTGATTTTCACGGTGCTCCGTGGGAATCGCGGGCGTGATCAGTGCGTCGTAGGAGGCTCTTTGATGTATTCGAAGAACCCAATGCTCGGCAGCTCGGCCTTCGGCGCCCTCTTCGACGCTCGCGGAAGGGGTTTCGTGAGAGCGATCTTCAGCACTTCGCGCATGTCAGCACAGGTGTGAATGCGAAGCCCGGAACGGACTTCCCTGGGCAGCTCCTTGACGACAGGCGCCACCGCCTTCGGAATGATCACTTCCTTGACACCGGCGCGAAGCGCGGCAACCGTCTTCTCATTGAGTCCACCAACGGCGAGAACGTCACCCTTGAGCGTAATTTCGCCTGTCACGGCAAGGTCTTTCTTCACGGGAATTCCGAAGAAGTTCGAGATCAATGCCGTCGCCATCGCGACACCTGCGCTCGGGCCATCTTTCGGGATCGCGCCCTCCGGCACATGGATATGTACGTCGATTTCGTTGAAAAAGTTCTTCTTGAGCGGAAGCGCCCGTGCGACACCACGCGCATAGCTCAACGCAATCTGCGCGGACTCCCGCATGGTATCTCCGAGGAGTCCCGTGATCGAGAGCTTTCCGGTACCCGGCATGAAGCCCACTTCGATCTTCAGAATATCTCCGCCCGCGCTCGTCCACGCGAGGCCCGTAACTTCACCGACCACCGGCTTCGTGGGAATCTCCTTGTCGGCGAAACGCGGAATCCCGAGAAACTTCTCCAGATTTCGTGGCGTAACCTCAACCGTACGACGACGTTTTGACGACGCCACTTGGACGGCGACCTTGCGCATGATTTTCGCGAGTTCGCGCTCGAGGTTACGAACACCGGACTCGCGCGTGTACCTTTCAACGATGTCCCGCACGGCCGCGTCTTCTATTTCGATATCGTTGGCCTTGAATCCGTGCCGGTCGAGCATCCGCGGGAGCAGAAACTTCTGGGCAATCTTGACCTTTTCGGTCTCGAGGTATCCGGGCAGGCGTATAACTTCCATCCGGTCCTGCAGCGCCGGCGGAATGGTATGAATCACATTTGCCGTCGTGATGAACATGATCTCGCTGAGGTCGAATTCGACTTCGAGAAAATGATCGCTGAACGTGTGGTTCTGCTCCGGGTCGAGGACTTCGAGCAGCGCCGACGCTGGGTCCCCGCGAAAATCGCTGGCCATCTTGTCGACTTCATCGAGAAGCATCACCGGATTCTTGCTCTTCGCCTTGATCAACGATTGAACGATCCGACCCGGCATCGAGCCAATGTACGTCCGCCGATGTCCGCGAATCTCCGCTTCGTCCCGAACGCCTCCCAGTGAGAAGCGCACGAAACGGCGGCCCATCGCTTCGGCGATCGACCGTCCGAGCGAGGTCTTGCCCACGCCCGGCGGCCCGACCAGACAGAGGATCGGGCCCTTGAGGGACTTCGAGAGTTTGACGACGGCGAGGAACTCAATAATCCGTTCTTTGACCTTTTTCAATCCGTAGTGATCGGCGTCGAGACGGCGCTTGACTTTGGGAAGCTCGAGCCGGTCGTCCGTTCTAACCTGCCACGGCAGGGAGATCAACGTATCGATGTAATTCCGAACGACGGTCGCTTCCGGCGAGAGGCTCGCCATGCGCGCGAGGCGATCAAGCTCCTTCATCGCGACCTCATACGCCTCAGCAGTCATCCCGGCCTTTTCGATGCTCTCTGCAAGTTCCTCGTACTCGGTTGTTTCATCGGTTGCATCTCCGAGCTCCTTGCGAATCGCCTTGAGCTGTTCCTGCAGATAAAATTCCTTCTGGTTCTTCTGAACCTGATTTTTTACTTCACCCTCGATCTTCTTTTCGATAGTGAGGATCTCGAGCTCCTCGGCGAGGAGCTTGCTGATGACCCGGCACCGCTTATCGAGCGCAACTGTCTCGAGGAACGGCTGCTTCGATTCGATCTTCCCGATCACGTGCGCGGCGATCGAGTCCGCCAGCCGGTCGTAGTCCTCGATCGGTAGCACGGTCCGAAGCACTTCGTCGGGAATTCGCTTATTGAGCTGGACATATTCCGTAAACTGGGTCGAGAGCCGGCGAATCAGCGCCTGGAGTTTGCGGTTCGATGTCGTGACCGGCGGGTGAAGCTCGATCTTCGCCTTGAAAAACCGTCGGGTTCCGGACATTTTCACGATCTCCGCTCGCGAAAGCCCCTCGACGAGAATTCGCATCGTTCCTTCGACGAGCCGCATAACCTGGAGGATCTTGACCGCCGTCCCCATCCCGTAGAGCTCGTCCTCGGAGGGATCGTCAACATTGATATCGCGTTGCGTCACGACGAGCAACAGGCGGTCCTTCTTCATCGCCACATCCAGCGATGCAAGCGACTTGCGCCGTCCAACGAGGAGAGGCGTAATCATCCCGGGGAAAATCACCACGTCCCGCAGCGGCAGGACCGGTAGCATTTCCGGAATTTTGATGACTTCTTCTTCACGCTTGAATGTGGCCATTACCCTTCCCTGGTACACGGGACATAACAAACCGGTTCAGCTCACCGCCCTGCCGTAGATACAATCCCGGGAGACACGAATTCCGCGCCTCCCGGCTTCCCAAGTTTGAATAAACGGGAGTTCGACCCCGGGGGTCAAGAGAAATATCCCTGGGATCGCTGCCTATGCCTCGCGGGCGCGCCGATCCCGTTGCTGAACGATTTCGGGCTCAGCGTTCTTGAGGATCGTGTCCTCGTTGATGACGACCTTGCGAATATTCGGCTTCGACGGAATGTCGTACATAATATGGAGCATGGTCTCTTCGATCACCGACCGAAGCCCGCGGGCGCCGGTCTCGCGCTTCCTGGCGATCTTGGCGATGGCCCGGAGTGCATCATCCGTGAACACCAGTTCGACATCCTCCATCCCGAAGAGTTTCTGGTACTGCTTGACCAGGGCGTTTTTCGGTTTGACCAGGATCTCGACGAGTACATCCTCTTCGAGGTCATTCAAGATACCGACCACCGGGATTCGACCGACGAGTTCGGGGATCAATCCAAACTTCGTGAGATCGTCGGGCGTAATGCTTTTGAGAATCTCGGTCCGGTCTTTCGATTTGCGCTTGCGCTTCTCCACCCCGAACCCAAGAACCTTCTTGCCCGTACGCAGCTCGATGATTTTGTTGAGACCTTCGAACGAACCGCCGCAGATGAAGAGTATGTTCTTCGTGTTGATCTCGATGTAACTCTGCTGCGGGATCTTACGCCCGCCCTGCGGTGGCACGTTGCAAACCGTCCCTTCGAGCATCTTCAGGAGCGCCTGCTGAACACCTTCACCGGAGACGTCACGCGTGATCGACGGGCTGTCGCTCTTGCGCGCGATCTTATCGATCTCATCGATGTAAACAATGCCCTTCTCGGTGGCGGACACTGACGAACCGGCGTTCTGATAGAGTTTGAGCAGAATGTTTTCGACATCTTCGCCAACGTAGCCGGCTTCCGTGAACGTCGTCGCATCGACGATCGCGAACGGTACGCGCAGGAAGCGCGCGAGCGTCTGTGCGAGCAGCGTCTTGCCCGTACCGGTCGGCCCGAGCATGAGAATATTGCTCTTGTCGATCTCTACGTCATCCGTCGTCCGCTCGTGCATGATCCGCTTGTAATGGTTATACACAGCGACCGCGAGGATCACCTTCGCCCCCTCCTGCCCGATCACGTAGAGATCGAGAAATTCTTTGATCTCCTTCGGTTTCGGAAAGTCCTCGGAGTCAAAAAGTACCTGTCCCGAAATTTCGTCATCAAGAATGTCTTTGCAGAGCTTGATACATTCGTTACAGATATAGACGGACGGTCCGGAAATCAACTTCGTGACTTCGTCCTGGCCACGCCCACAGAATGAGCATCTGAGTACCTGCGGAGTTCCGATCTTTTTCTTCATGGCGGTGCGTTACCCCTCGCTATCGGCCGATGCTGGTCGACGCTCAAAAATGTTGTCTATAATGCCGTATTCCTTCGCTTCCTCCGCAGACATGAAATAGTCGCGATCAGTGTCCTTGGCGACCTTCTTCACCGGCTGTTTCGTGTGCTGGGCAAGAACCTCGTTCAGTTTGTCGCGCAGCGTCAGTATTTCTTTCGTGTAGATCTCGATATTAGCAGCCTGACCCTGCGAGGTACCGGACGGCTGGTGGATCATGACGCGGGCGTGGGGCAGAATCGAGCGTTTGCCCTTCGATCCCGCAGCAAGAAGCAAGGCCGCCATGCTGGCCGACTGGCCCATACAAATCGTCGCAACATCCGGGCCGATATACTGCATCGTGTCGTAAATAGCCATACCGGATGAGATGACACCGCCCGGACTGTTGATATAAATCGAGATATCCCGTTCTGCATCCTCGGCTTCGAGAAAGAGCATCTGCGCGATAACCAGGTTGGCCATGTGATCGTCGATCGGCATTCCGAGAAAAATGATGCGGTCTTTCAGCAGACGCGAGTAGATATCGTACGCCCGTTCGACCCGGCCGCTCGACTCGATCACAGTGGGAATTATCTGATTATAGGACATTACTGATGAATCCTTTCTAACTTCACTCTTCAAATATAGTGCATCACACAAGCCCGCAGAAGAGAAAACATCAGGCGACCTTCACGTCTGCGCCGTCTGCGAGAAACTTGAGGACTTTCTTGTCCAACAACTCGCTCTCGATACTTTGACGGCGCTTGGGATGGCGAAAGTACGACTGTACTTTGTCTGCCCTGTCACCACTACTCTTGACGATCTCGTTGATTTTCGCATCGACGTCCGGCGGATCAACCCGAATTGTCTCCTGCTTCTTCACCGCATCCAGCACGAAATACTTCCTGATGGTGCGTACAGCGGCGGCGTGAAAATGTTCCCGAACCTCTTTCTCACGTTCCGCCTCGTCCTCAACCTGCGGGCGGCGCTGGCGATCCTCCTCGAGGACCGATGACAGGTAATTCTGGACCATCGTCTCCGGCACATCAAAGGGGTTTTTCCTGATAAGCTCTTCGATGATACTTTCTTCGACATCGTGCTCGAAGCGCTTTTCTTCGTCCTTGATCAGGTCTTCCTCGATCTGCTTCCGCAGCGCCGCAAGGTCTTTGAACTGGCTTCCCACACCCTGGGCAAACGCGTCATCGATATCAGGTCGTACCTTCTCTTTGACCTCTTTGACCGTCACCCGGAACACCTTCTCGGTGCCGGCATTGTCCTTATCCGGAAAATCTTCGGGGTACCTCACCCGGACGTCCTTGTCCTCTCCGATTGCCATCCCGGGCAGGGCCTCGAGAAACTCGGGGAGAAGCTGTGCGCCGTCCAGATCTACCGGATAATTGCGTGACATGTGCTGTTCATCGATCTCACCGTTATCGAGTATGGGCGCATAGTCGATCAGAACAAAATCGCCTTTCTGCGTCTCGCGGTCAACCACCCTCAGAGTCGTCATCCGCTCCTGCAGGTGAGCGAGCGCATGGTCCACTGCTTTGTCATCGACTGTTTTCCTCGAAACTTTCACCTTGATTCCCTTATAGCCTTTGATCGTCACGTCAGGTTTGACTTCGACCGAAACATCGACCGTAATGTTCGAACCATCCTCAGCCTTGAGGTTGTCGAACGACGGTTCGCCGACGGGCGAGATGCCCTCGCGATCGAGGGCCTCCTCGAAGACCTTCGGTAGCAGGTTTCGGACCGCATCCCCATGAATCACGCTGGCATAGTTCTTCTGGACGAATTTTTCGGGAACTTTGCCTTTACGGAAGCCGGGAACCTTCAACTCGCGACGGAGCTTGTCAGCGACCCGCGCCTTCTCTTTTTGGATCTCTTCGGAATCGATATCCAGAGAAAGCACGCGTTTGCACTGGCTTGGACTGGCGACTCGTACGGTAAATTTTCTTTCCGCCATTTCAACCTCTGTCAGTTCTCTTGCCATTTCGGTTTCTGGTGCGAGAGGGGGGACTCGAACCCCCATGAGAATAATCTCACTGGATCCTAAATCCAGCGCGTCTGCCAGTTCCGCCACTCTCGCCTCGTCCTGATTACTCGAGGCACCTCGAGAAGAAACGCCGGCGGCAATCTTCTTACGGCGACTCAAACCGGGTCAAGTCAAAATCGGAGGGCCCGAATACCCACATCCAGCCACTGCAGAACGCCCGGAATCACGCGGGCGTCGGGTCCTGGAGGTGCTCCAGAACCGCTTCGGTGTACTCGGAGGTCTTCATGCCGCTGCTCGTCGAGAGCGACTTGATCTTTCCGGAGGACAGCGCCTTCTGCATCGCGCTGTCGATTCGTTCCGCCGCTACCGCCAGGCCCAGCTCCCCCAGGAGCATCTGCAGCGCTGAAATCGTCGCAAGCGGGCAGATCACGCCTTTGCCCGCGTGCTTCGGGGCCGACCCGTGGATCGGCTCGAACATGCTGACCTTGCCCGGGTGCAGGTTGCCGGAGGCCGCCAGCCCCAGTCCGC
>JAPUJU010000381.1 GCA_027296025.1 bacterium | reverse complement strand
CACGAAATCCTTCCGCTCTGCATTCAGTATTTGAAAGACAACGGAGTCCCATCGAACGCGATCCAGGTTCTGATTGCACGGGGGGTGCACCGCAAGTTGACAAGGGAGGAACGTGAGCCCTTTCGCTCAGGCGGATTTCGTGGTGTCCGATTCGAAGAGCACGACTGCAACAACGTCGACAAACTTTCCGCATTGCTTCTGACTCGCCGGGGTACACCGGTGCGAATCAACCGCGCGGTCAAAGATGCGGATGTCGTGATTATTCTCGCTCCGATATCGTTTCACTACTTCGCCGGGTTCGGTGGCGGGCGCAAACTCATTCTCCCCGGCGTGGCGGATCGCCAGGCGATCCTTGCGAACCACCGCATGAGCCTCGTCGAGGGGAATCCGGTGAAGTTGAATCCGAAATGCAGACCGGGTATTCTAGAGGGAAATCCCGTCCACGAAGATATGCTGGAAACGGTCGAAGCGATCGAGTGCGTTTTCGGTATCAACTTCGCGACCGATGAGGAAGGCGGCGTCGTCTTTATCAATGCCGGCGATCCGGCCAAAGCGCACGCGAAGGCGTGTGATGCTTTCCGGGTACGGTGTCGGCGTGAGGTGTCTGAGCCGTACGACGTTGTTGTTGTGAGCGCCGGGGGAGATCCGTACGACATCGACCTGTTGCAAACGCATAAAGCGATTCGTCACACGGCGGGCGCCGTGGTTACGGGTGGCACGATGCTGCTGTACGCGGAATGTTCGGAAGGTGTCGGTTCGGAGAGCCTCGTTGCGGCGCTTTCGAAAAACCATCGTGATTTTCTCAAGACAGCTTATGGCGAGTACGCCGTTAACAACCAGACTGCCGTGTCGATCCTCGACTTGACAGAGAGGTTCAAAATCGGTATGATTTCGGCCATGAACGTCGATGTCCTCCTCGCGGCGGGGATCACACCGTGCGTCAACGCTGAGGCGTTCATAGCGGAAGCCCTCGACAAACATCGTTCGAATTCCCTGGCTGTAGTATTCAACGGTAACAAAATTCTCGCAGAGTTGATGTCCGGAGGTTCCCAGTGAAGGCGCTCGTCGTTGGTAGCGGTGGACGTGAGCACGCGCTGGCGTGGGGCATCTCGAGGTCCCCAAATCTAAGCAAACTTTTTATCGCCCCCGGCAACGGCGGGACAGATCGTCTCGGTGAAAATGTTTCGATCCCGGCGGACGACGTTACCGCACTACTCGAATTCGCTGGAAAAGAGAGCGTCGACCTGACCGTGATCGGTCCGGAAGCGCCGCTCGTCGAAGGCGTAGTGGATCGCTTCCGCGAGGCCGGCCGGGCCTGCTTCGGTCCTGCACAGGCCGCCGCGCGCCTGGAAGGCAGCAAGGTTTTCGCGAAGATGTTCATGAAAAGGCACGGCATCCCGACCGCCGATTTCGAGGTGTTCGATAATGCCGACGCGGCTTGTGCCTACGTGCGGGAGAAAGGCGCGCCGCTCGTGATCAAAGCAGACGGACTTGCCGCCGGCAAAGGCGTCTTCGTCGCCGAGTCGGTGCAGGACGCAGAATCCGCGATCGACGAGATCATGGTGCGAAAGGCATTTGGGGAGAGCGGCCGTACTCTCCTGATTGAAGAGCGGCTTGTAGGTCGGGAAGTATCGGTTCATGCGATTTGCTCGGTCGAACGGGCGGTCATGTTTCCGCCGGCCCAGGATCATAAGCGGGTCTACGATGGAGATAAAGGGCCGAATACGGGTGGCATGGGCGCGTACGCGCCGGTACCGTTCGTGACGGCTACGCAACACGAGGAAATCTTCGAGTCTATTATCATGAAAACTCTCAAGGGGATGAGGAGGGATGGCACACCGTACACTGGCGTGCTCTACGCCGGTCTGATGATGACTGATTCAGGACCGAAGGTTCTGGAATTCAACGTCCGGTTCGGTGATCCGGAGACACAGGTTCTGTTGCCCATGCTCGATGGGGACCTGCTCGACCTGTTAACAGAAGCTGCCGAAGGACGGATTCCGAAAGACGTTCGCTTCTACGGCGATCGGTGCGCGGCGACCGTCGTTATGGCATCGGATGGTTACCCGGGGCTGTATGAGAAGGGTGCGGTCATATCGGGGCTTGCCGATACGTTGGACGACAACCGCGTGGTGTTTCATGCCGGGACGGTACTTGATGGTGATAAGGTGATTACGTCGGGTGGGCGTGTACTCGCGGTGACGGCGTGGGGTCCGAGTCTGTCAGAAGCGATCGGCCACGCGTATGAAGGCGTCGATCGCATCCGATTCGATGGGGCGTTTTATCGCAAGGACATTGGCCGAAAGGTGCTTTAGTAAACACACATTGGAGAAAAAATGGGTGCAGACATTCGCGTCAGTATAATAATGGGAAGTAAGTCCGATGATGAACACATGAAGCCGACCTACGATCTTCTCGACCGGTTCGAAATCGGCTGGGAGAAGCGTGTCCTGTCCGCGCATCGTCAGCCAGATGCCCTTCTCGCATATGTGAAAGAGAAGAACAACAGCAACGTACAAGTGTTCGTCACGGCAGCGGGTCTTGCTGCTGCCCTTCCAGGCGTCGTCGCCGCCCACACGATTCGTCCCGTCATCGGTGTTCCGGTTCCCGGAGGGCCGCTGAACGGTATGGATGCACTGCTCTCGATCGTTCAAATGCCTGGTGGCATTCCCGTTGCAACCGTCGGTCTCGGGTCCAATGGCCCGAAGAACGCCGCCATGCTTTGCGTTCACATCCTGGCTCTTTCGGATGACGGGTTGCGTTCGAAACTCGTAAGCTACCGCGACGAGCTGAGCAGGGGTTGACCTCAGGGCGCCCGGCCATGCGACGTATTCACATCAACGACTCTCACTTTATCACGGAGACGGTACGCGTTCTCGAATTGGACGGTGTCATCGTGTTGCCGACCGACACGCTCTACGGGTTGAGCGCCCTGGCGTCGAGTGAAGTCGCCTACCGTCGAATTCTGGATTACAAGGGATACAGGGCACCGAGGCCATTCATATGTCTCTTCGATACCGTCGAAACGGCGGGTCGGATGGTTGCATCCTGGGGGTGTGGGAGTGAGAAAGAACTTGGATCGATCTGGCCGGGTCCGCTGACTGGGATATTCCCTGTGGACGAAAGTTCGCCGGCTTGGTGCGAAGAGAGCATCGCCGTGCGCGTGCCGGACGTTCACATCGTCCGCGATCTTATTGCAACGCTGGGAGAGCCAATAATCTCAACAAGCGTGAATGACGTCGGAGAAGCCCCGCTCCCGGATGTGGACGCAATTGCAGAGCGGGTCAAAGGAAAGGTCGACCTGCTCGTCGAAGGTGACTGTGGTAACAGACTACCGTCGACGATCGTTGATTTCACCGGCACGAGGCCGCACGTCGTAAGACAGGGCGCCTACGCATTCACCACCTCCCGTGGGAACCCGTCGAACTGAAGATCCTTGTATGCCTCGCAACGCGAGCAGAGAAGAATTCGATCTCGTCGCCCCTCGGCAAGAAGCTTGCGATAGTGCTGGTTGATCGCTCCGTTCCAGATGTCGAGGACGTCCTGTTTCGTTACGTCCCCGATCACGCCGCGCTCGTGTGAATCCCAACAACAGAGAGTCGCCTTTCCGTTCACGAAGAAGAACATCTCTCGCAGTACTTTCATGCACGGAAGCATGGCACGTTTCACGCCGGGCTCCCATGGCCAGCGATAGAAGTGTGTCACGATCGGAATCCCCCCGTGGCCGGACCAGAACTTCTTGTACGCATCGTGCTCGTGCCGATTAATCGGCATGTCGATCATGCGCACCTCGATTCGATCGGCACCGCCGGACTTCTTCGCCGTCTTTAGAAACTGCAGCGTCCGCTCCACGGTGCGCTCGTAGTTTACACCGACGCGGGACTGCGAAAATGTTTCTTCCGAAAAACCATCGATCGAAAAGCGGATGACATCGATGCCCGCATCGAGGATTTCCTCTGCCATCTGTTCGGTCATCAATTCGCCGTTCGTATTGATCTCGATCCGCGCCGTCTCGTCCTTACGGATGTATTGCATGATTTTACCCATGCGTTTGTCGGACAGCGGTTCATTGATGAGGAACGGCCGGTACGTGATGCCCAGGCCTCGCGTGTCATCGATGATCTTCATCCACACTTCGTCCGACATGCGGTGCGGTCTGCGCCTCAGCGATTTTTGCGGGCAGAACGGGCACTCCGCATTGCAGGCAATGTTGGTTTCGATCTGAACGATCTCGGGGTGCGGGCGCTTCTCGGCGCCGTTCGCACTAGCGATTGTAGACATTTGTTTCAGATTCCTCGGATGTTCAGGATTCCAGGTACTTTCGAATGGTCCCCATGCATCGGGACGTTGCGCCGAGTTGTGACTCGACGAAGGACTTTGCTTGTGTACCCATGTTGATGCGGCGAACATCATTGTGAATGAGTTCATTGAAAGCCCTGAGAATATCTTCGCCATTCCTGACTTCTACCGCCGCCTCGTGACTCAGGAGCTTCAGTGCCTCGAATGAATTGTTATGAACCGGGCCGAAAACAACGGGTATGCCCATGATGGCCGGCTCGATAACGCTGTGTACGCCCTTCGAAAAGCTTCCGCCCACGTAGGCGACATCGGCGGCCTTGTAGATTTCGGCCAGCACGCCGACGGAATCCACCACCAGAACACTCGCGTTTCCGTTTGCGCTCTTGATTTCGTCCTTGTTGCTCAGGGTCGCGGCTGTCAGCCCGTACGCACGGGCCCATCCGAGGAGCGCGTCCACTCGCTCCTTCGTCGGCTCGTGCGGGGCGAGGATGATCAGGAGATTCTCGTTCTGGTTCGACAACCGCTGGAGCGCTTCGAGCAGGTGTATTTCATCCTTCGGCCACGTGCTGCCCGCGATGATCACGAACCGTCCCTGTGTGTCGATGTCGGCGACTCCGTTCGCGTTCGTCGTGCGCTTGCGCTCCACGACCCGGTCGAATCGTGTGTCTCCCATGACGGTGATTCCTTGGTGTTCCGGAATAGACTGCTGGAACCTCTCTGCGTCCTGCTCCGATATGGCCAGTATCTCGTCGAGGTCGTCGTACACGGCGCGGTAAAAGCTGCGTCCGAGACGAGAGCAGCGGTACGATGACTTGCTCAGCGTAGCGTCGATCAGCACGGTCGGAACGCGTTTCGCCGTCGCTTCCCATATGAGGTTCGGCCAGAGGTCGAACTTCACGAAGACGAGGAGGCGCGGATTGATTGTGTCGAGGCAGAAGCGCGAGTTTTTCACGAAGTCGATCGGAAGGTAGTCCATGAACTTGATGTTGCTGCCGTTGCCGATCGTTTCAGTGTCGCTGGCATACTTGAGCCCGGACGGGGAAGTGAAGCTGACAGCGACCGGAATTTGCGGAAATTCTCTGGCGAGCGCCGTGATCACGGGCTTCGCTTGTTCGTACTCTCCGACACTCGAGACGTGGAACCACACCGGGCGGTCGCCATTGATCGACTCGCTGGCCGATGCCCACCGCTTGCGAACATCACGGTGCCCGCGAAACGTTTCTCTCAACTTACTATGGAAAGCGGCGGCCGCCGAAAACACCCCGTACGTAGCCGGGAGGAGAAGACAGTTGTACAGTTTTTTCTGAAAAGAGTTACCCATGCCGAGCTGAATCCTAAACGAATTTCTCTATTATTGTAAAATGTATCTTGAGTCGCCGCGTTTTTCAAGCAGGTCGGCGACCGCCCTCTCGACCGGCGCCACTGGAATCTCGACCAGACACTCCTGCGTTCCCTTCGGGCAACGGCGTGAACCGTTTCGCGAACAGGGTCTGCAACCGATGTCCCGCTCGATCACTTTGCTACCCGGTCCTGATGGAAAATAGCCAAAGGCCTCCACTGTGGGGCCGAAGAGCCCGAGTACCGGTACACCGACGGCTTCCGCCAGGTGCATGAGACCTGAATCGTTTCCCACGAACCCTTTGGACCGTTCTATGACAGCGGCGGTCTCCATAATACTCAGCTGTCCTGCAAGATCCGTCGCATACGTGTCCACCGACTCACGGATGCGGCCCGTCGTGCCTGCCTCCCGTCGATCCCCGATGAGGATCACGTTGCAGCCGTAATTCTCTGTCATGCGCCGGGTGAGTTCCAGAAACTTTTCTTCTCCCCATTGCTTCATGGGCCATCGGCTTCCCGGTGCGATGATAATCGTTCGCCGGCCGTTCTGCGGCATCAGGGGGTCGATCCGCTTGCGTACCGCGTCCGGTACGCGAATCCCGCCGACCGTCTTGGCCACGCCGGGAAATCCCAGAGACTCGGCGAGCGCGCTGTACCGTCCGCCGACCGAAGGGAGCCTGGTTTGACGTTTCAAGATAATGAGTCCCAGCCGCTGGCGGTAATACTTTTTGACCCGTGCGTCCGAACCACCGAGACCCATTGATATCAAACGGCTTCGGGTGGTGCTGTGGGCGTCGAGCACTAAATAGTCACGACCCCGACAGGCTTCGATTACCCGTCTCAACCCGGCCAGACCTGTGCCGGGCTCCAGGGCGACCACCCGGTCCAGGCCACGCGCCGCCGCAAACAGTTCTGCGTAAACGGTTTTCGTCACAACAGCGACTTCGTCGGCACCCTGAGCCTTGAGGTGCTCGATGAGCGGGCAGAGCAGGACGCAGTCGCCCAACGAGCTGAAACGTATGACAAGGATTTTCATACTGCTTGCGAGCGCTTTATACGGAGCCCCTTACGTGCAGGAGAGGGGCGGATTGCCGCGTCGCCCCGGAACAAAGATTTAGTGAATATGTGTCCAGTAAAGCACGCTAGTTTGAGATGTCACGCAAAAATATGCGAATTGTTAGGTTTGCCGTTGATCAGTCGCCGTCCGGTGCGTACTATTTGTTTGTCAGTTCCACCTGCCATACGCATATCGACCGCAGCCCGCAGGAGTCTCGAATGCTTAGCAAACAACAACTTGGGGCGATCATCAAGCGGTTTCGCCTGGAAAGAAATTTCACGCTGAAAGAAATTGAACTCAAAGCCAACGTTTCGGCAACCCACGTATCGGAGATCGAGCGGGGCAAGACATCCCCGACGGTCGGTGCGCTCGAGAGAATCGCGAGAGCGCTCGGCACCGAGCCGTCGTACTTTCTCGACGAGGATACATCACCGAACGTCTCCGCCGTCCGCAAGGGTGAGCACCGCGTCCTGACGTACGACAACTGGGGAGCGACGATCCGCTGCCTGTCGAACGGGTCACGACGATCGGAAATGTCGATGCTGGACGTCGATCTCGACCCTGGGTCAAGCCGCGACCTGAAGCCACTTACCCACGACGGTGAAGAACTCGTCCATATACTTCGGGGCGTCGTCGAATTACATATCGGCGACGGGCGGCACCTCATGAAAGAAGGCGACTCAATCCACTTTCGGTCTGAAGAGCCACACACGATTCGGAACATCGGCGACGCAAACGCCCGCGTCCTGTGGGTCGCTACGCCTCCGTTCCGGCTGTAGGAACCGTTTGGAAGGGATCCATTATCAATGTTCGACAAAAATGACCTCGGCCGGAGAATGAAAAGGATTCGTGAATCGCGCCACCTGACGCTGAAGAAAATCGAGGCAAAGGCAGGTATCTCTGCGACGCACATCTCCGAGATAGAGCGGGGGAAAACCTCCCCGACACTCGGCGTGCTGATGCGCATTGCCGAGGCTCTCGGCAAGGATCCCGCTTACTTCGTCGAAGCAGATGATCTTGGCGACTGGTCGTTCGTGACGGCGGAGGAGAGGCGCACGGAGTCGCCCGGAAACGTCGGTCGCATCGAACACCTTACGACGTCAATACCGGGAGGACGGCTCCAGGGGTGCCGGATACGGCTCGAGCCCGGGTGTGGGCGCCATGAGAAGGCACATTCTCACCACGGGAGCGAAGGTGTGCTGGTCCTCTCGGGATCGGTTACGTTCGTTGTCAGGGGCGAAAGGTATGATCTCGCTGAAGGTGATTCGATTACATACGGTGCATGGGAACCGCACACGTTCGAAAATGCCTCCACGACCGAACCTGTTGAACTGGCGTGGGTTTGCACCGAACGTGGTGTAACCTGAAAACACGCGGCAATAGTTGCCTGTCTCGGCCCCGGTGTCCATCGGGGTTTTTTGTTGACACCCTTTTCAGGGTGTTTCTATGCTCACTCCATATTCGCAAATCTTTGTTAGATGGTACTTTTCTTGCTTTCTCGGAGTAAAAATGCCTGACGGTGGCCAGGATCTGACGCAAAAAGAAGTCCTTTTTCTACAGCTCGTCTCGATGTTTCAGGTCGCGGCAATGCAACAGCTTGGCAAGCTTGTCAACCCTGTGAGCAACGAGGCCGAGCGCGACCTTGATCAGGCAAAATTTTCTATCGATACTCTGGATGTTCTGAAAGAAAAAACGGCGGGAAATCTTTCAGAAGCAGAGAACGATTATCTGGAAAAGGTCCTTTTTGAACTCCACATGAATTATGTTGACGAGCTCGAGGCATCGAAGAATAGTCAGGCGAAGGAAGCGGAGGGTAAAAAGGGAAGCGAGGGAGAGCAGGCTGCTGAGGCGAACGACAGTAGCGAAGAGAACGAAGAACCCAGAGACGATTAGCGCAGACCGGTGACGCGCCGCTGCCCGAGAGGGAGTTGGTTCATGAGGTGTTTGCGCGGAGTGATACGCTCGATGGCTCCAGGTCATCGAGTCAGAAAGGAGTTCGTAGTTGTGAAACGGCACATAGCAATACTAATTGCCGCCCTTACCGTAGTTTCCGCCCTGCCCGCCTTCGCCGGTGTGGCTCATCAGGGGACCCGTGGATTGATTCGAACCCGGGCCGCGGATGGCCTCGGCAAGGGGATGCTGAACTTCCAGCTGTCGACTTACTACTACACGTACGGGGACTCTACGCTCCGTTTCGGAAGATACCAGTTCAACGACACGGGCACGTCCGACGCCATCGTTGACTACCACTTTCTGATCACGCGGGCGACCCTGACGTACGGGCTCAACGACTACTTCGAAATCGCGGCGAATCTGGATATTCGTAACTGGTTACAGAACCCGACGAACGAGGGTGATCACCAGATGGATGTTGTGACCCGGGGCGGCATCGGTGATACCCAGCTCTTAGCCAAACTTGGGGCGCCGCTCGGTGTTCAGTCGGTCTGGGTGGGTGGTCTTGGCATGTTCAACGCTCCGACAGGGAGCGAGGACCGGAGGTTCACCACCGAGAACTGGGACATTCTTGTCCTGGGTCTTCTGACGCTCGATTTCACAGACCTCGAGGCGTTTGTCCCTACAAGGATTCATTTCAACGCGGGCTGGCAGTTCAACAAGAATGAAGAAAAGGGATACGGCCTGTTCCTGGCCGAGCATCCGGACCAGACGGGCTTCGGGCCGCCCGGCTATCCGCAGATTCCGGCGCTCAAGGACGATACGTTCAACGACGAATTCGTCTTCAATACGGCGATCGAGTTTCCCACGCCGCAGGTGACGCTTTTTGTCGAGTTCGACTGGCGCAAGTTCATGAATATCGATGAAACGTACAGCGATATCTTTACCGTAGATATCGCCGCCGGATCGACGCAGACCTATCCATTGTCGCTGGTCGGTCCGCCACGGAGAAGCGCGAACGCCCTGACCCTGACACCCGGCCTCGCGCTGAATCTGCCGAACAATTTTGAAATCGAGGTGGCCTTTGACATCAATCTCAACAGCGGCGACACGCCCGCGTTCAACGGTGCGCCGGAGTGGGCGCTATGGCTGGCGATTGGAAACACGAGTGCCATTATTCCTCAAGACACTGATGGTGATGGGATTCCGGACAAGGATGACATGTGTCCGGATCAGCCCGAGGATCCCGACGGCTTCGAGGACCAGGATGGGTGTCCCGACCTGGATAACGACAATGACGGGATTCCCGATGCCGACGACCGGTGTCCCGATCTCGCCGAGGATCTCGACGGTTTCGAGGACCAGGATGGTTGTCCCGATCTGGACAACGATCAGGATGGCATTCCCGACAAGAGTGACCGGTGTCCGAATGAGCCGGAAGACTTTGATGGCGATCAGGACGAAGATGGATGCCCGGACCTGGTAAAGGACAGTGACAACGACGGTATCGCGGACGATATCGATCGCTGCCCGCTGCAGGCCGAAGACATCGACGGTTTCCAGGATGATGACGGATGTCCGGATCTCGACAACGACCTCGACGGTATCCCGGACGCGGATGACCAGTGTCCGAACTCGCCTGAGACGTTTAACGGCTTCATGGACGAAGACGGTTGTCCGGACGAGCGGCCGATCGAGCAGCAGTTCGTGGTTCGCGGCGTGACCTTCGAGAGCGGCAGTGCGGCGCTCACACCAGACTCGTACCGGGTGCTCGATGAAGTGGTCCGCTCGCTGATGGCGTTCCCCGAAGTTCGAGTGGAGATCCGGGGATTCACGGACAGCGTTGGCAAAGCCAGCCTGAACTTGGGTCTTTCGCACAAGCGTGCCGAAGCGGTGAAGCGCTACCTGGTCAATGCCGGTGTCGATCCTGCACGGCTCATTGCGAAGGGTTACGGAGAAGAGAACCCGATCGCAAGCAACTCGACGCCCGCGGGACGCGCACAGAACCGTCGCATCGAGTTCCTGAGATTGAACTGACAGGAAGAGGGGGAAGCTGGACGAGCAAAAGGGGAAGCGTAATCGCTTCCCCTTTCTGCTTGCATGTGGCGCACCGAAGCGGTGCCACCCGTGCCGCTTTGCCGGGGGATCGTTGCCTGCTCCCGCTGGGGAAGTCCGTCGAGCCGGTCCCTCGCATCCTCCTCAGGCGTACACTCAGCGCGCGCGTTTTGCGCGCTCCCAGTACGCGTCCATTTCTTCGAGCGTCATCTCGTTCATCTTCTTACTGTCGTTGCGGATGAGCTCTGCCATTTTGCGGTAACGCTTGACGAACTTCGCGTTGGCGCCAGCGAGGGCGCGCTCACCGTCGATTTTCAGAAAGCGGCTCAGGTTTACGATGGAGAAATAAAGGTCGCCGACTTCTTCTACGAGCCTCTTTCCGGTGCGGTCCGTGAGGCTTGCCTGAACTTCCTCGATTTCTTCACGCAGTTTTGCGATGACGCCGGACGGATCTTCCCAATCGAAACCGGTGCGGGCCGCCGCCTTCTGGATTTTCTCGGCCATCCGAACGGGAGAGAGGCTGCCAGGAATGTCGTCGAACACATCGGCGGATCCCGGCCTTGCCGCCCTTTCCTCAGCCTTCATTCGATCCCAGTGGGCGAGCCCCTCTTCTCTGGTCTTCGCAACCTCATCACCGAATACGTGCGGATGCCGTCGATAAATCTTGTCGTACCCCTGCTGCACGAATCGTTCGAGTGTCAGATCGGAATTGCCTTCGCGAAGCAGCTGCATCGCGAAGACCAGAACGAAAACAACGTCGCCCATCTCGTCGAGAATCTCTTCAGGCACTCCGTTTTCGTACGCCCATTGCAGTTCGTAGACCTCTCCGAGGAGGTCCGAAATGATGTTTTCGGTCGTTTGCGCCCGATCCCACGGGCATCCGTTTTCCCCACGGAGTGTGTCGATCATGTCGAAAAGCTTCTGTAGCGGACCGTGATTCATCCGATGAGAATACGTTCGTTGAACGAGACTGACAAGACGGAATTCCATCTTGATCGGGCGCAACATGCCCTGTAGAATGAAGATTTACGTTCTTTCGGTGGAGGCTTCATGCTGGACAGAATCGAGATTCGCGGTGCGCGCGAACACAACCTGAAAAACATTGATCTCGACATTCCCCACGACCAGTTGACCGTGATCAGCGGCGTGTCCGGTTCCGGCAAATCGAGTCTTGCCTTCGATATTCTGTATGCGGAAGGCCAGCGCCGCTACATCGAGTCGCTCAGCACATACACCAAACAGTTCCTTGAACGAATCGCCCGTCCCGACGTGGACGATGTGGCGGGGATCAGTCCGTCAATCGCGATTCAACAAAAGAACACGACGCGCAGCTCACGGTCGACCGTGGGCACGACGACGGAAATCTATGACTACCTGCGGCTGCTTTTTGCGCGCGTGGGCAGGACGGTGTGTCCCAATGGCCACGGAGAAGTCATTCGGCGTGAGCCCGAAGAAGCGGTCGATGCCATCATAAGAGGTTACGATGGTAAAACCGTGATCATATTCGCCACCGTGCCGACGGTCGGCGGGGCGGCAAGGGCACTCGATCGCTTGACGAAGCAGGGCTACACGCGACTGCTTTGGAAGGATAGTGTCGTCAGGGTGGACGAGACACCGAGGCGCAACCTTGTTCGGGCGAAGGAGTTTCGAGTGGTGCTGGATCGTATTGTCGTCTCAGAGAGAAAGCGAACACGGCTGTTCGAAGCGGTCGAGACGGCATACGGAATGAGCGGCGGGTTCGTTTGGCTCCGCGAGGCCTCCGGTGGCGAGGTCGTGACATACACACAGGAACGGGTTTGCACGACCTGCGGGAATCAGTTCGAAGAGCCCCGGCCGATTCTATTTTCGTTCAACACGCCCTACGGGGCGTGCCCGGACTGCCGTGGGTTCGGCGATCGTATGGAGTTCGATGAGGCGCTCATCGTTCCCAATACGAAGCGATCCATCCGGGAATATGCCATCGAGCCATGGGCGTCGGAAAAGTTTGGATATTATCACGAAGAGATGCTGCGTTTCTGCCGGCGACAAAAAATCTCGATAATGAAAAAGTTCTGTGATCTGAAAGAGCCGGAACGCAAGCTCGTGCTCTGGGGTGCGGATAACTACATCGGGGTGCTTCCGTTTCTCGAAGATCTTCGCGAGAAAACCTACAAGAAGTACGCACGTTTTTTTACACGCCGGTATCTCGCATTTCGCCGATGCCGGCTATGTGAAGGGGGACGACTGCGCAGGGAGGCCTACAACGTTCATGTTTCCGGTCGAACGATCTGTGACGTCGCTGCGATGGTTCCCGGAAAAGTGCTCGATTTTGTTGAGTCGCTCCAGCTCAGTGAACGCGAAACAACGGTGGCAAAAGACATCGTGATCGAGCTTCGTTCACGGCTGAAATTTATGCTGGATGTCGGTTTATACTACCTGACGTTGAGCCGGTTAACCCGGACTCTGTCGGGTGGGGAAGCACAGCGCATCAATCTGGCCAACTCGCTCGGTGCGAACCTTGTCGGCGTGCTCTATGTTCTCGATGAGCCCAGTGTCGGCCTTCACTCACGCGACACCACTCGGCTCACCCGCGTGTTGAACGAGCTTCGAGACCGTGGCAACACCGTCGTGGTCGTCGAGCATGATTTGGACATTATTCGGCAAGCTGATTACCTGATTGACCTCGGACCCGGAGCCGGACGGCAGGGCGGAGAAGTGCTCTACCAGGGAGAGCTTGGCAAGGCGTCGAGCGCCAGGTCAAAGACGATTAAGTACCTCAGCACCGGAGTGCCGATCCGGTTGAGTAAGGGAAAGAAGCCCGCAAATGGATCGATCGGCCTCCTGGATGTTTCCGAGCACAATTTGAAACATGTCGATGTATGGTTTCCGCTCGGGCAGTTTACGACCGTGACCGGAGTTTCGGGGTCGGGAAAAAGCACGCTTGTATGCGACGTTCTCTACAACGCCCTTAAGATGCACGACGCGCGGCACACACACCAGTTTCGCGAGATCGTCGGCAAATCGGCGGTAAACCGTGTGATGCTTGTCGATCAGGCGCCGATCGGCAAAACACCACGCTCGAACCCGATCACCTACATTAAAGCCTTTGCGCACATTCGTGAGATCTTCGCTGCTCAGAAGGCCGCCGTCGAACGGCGGTACGCTTCAGGCCGGTTCAGCTTCAACGTTCCCGGTGGGCGGTGTGCGCGATGCGACGGGATGGGATTCGAGCGAGTCGAGATGCATTTCATGGCAGATCTTTTCGTGAGGTGCTCCGAATGCGACGGTCGGCGCTTCAACACCGAAACCCTGGAAATAACCTACCGAGGCAAGAACATTGCAGACGTGCTCGATATGACGGTCGAAGACGCGCTCTCGTTTTTTGGAGACCACCCCCCTCTGGTGCAGCGTCTGAACGTGCTGGCCAGAGTCGGGCTCGGCTATCTGCAGCTCGGCCAGTCGTCGCCGACGCTCTCGGGCGGTGAGTCGCAGAGAATCAAGATTGCGCGCGAGCTTTCGGAAAATACCGAAGGAGGGTGCGTCTACATTCTGGATGAGCCGACAACGGGACTCCACATCGACGACATCGACCTGCTGGTGAAAGTGCTGCGCGAGCTCCTCGAGTCGGGTAACACGACGATTCTAGTCGAACACAATCCGCAGGTGATTTTTCAGTCTGATTACATCATCGACCTCGGTCCGGATGGTGGCGCGGATGGGGGAGAAATTGTCGTCGCGGGGACGCCGGCGCAGGTGATGAAAGCGCGCGAATCACACACGGGTAATTATCTCAAGAGACTTATCGAAATTCAGAAAAAGGGAGCGACATGAAGCTGTGTGTAACGGGTGGTGCCGGATACATCGGATCGGTTGTCGCGCAGATGCTGATCGATGAAGGCCACGACGTCTGTATTCTCGACAACTTGTCGACGGGGCACAAGTCAGCGCTTCCCGAAGGCACCCGCCTGGTAAAAGGGGATATTCGTGACGACGCATCCCTTGATGATGCGCTCGATGACGGCGTCGAAGCCGTGCTGCACTTCGCCGCACTGAGTATTGTTGAAGATTCGGTAGCGCATCCACTGACTTATTTCGACAACAATGTCGGTGGAACGCTGAGCATTCTGAAGGCGATGAACCGTCTGGGAATCAAACGCTTTGTGGTCTCGTCAAGCGCGGCTGTGTACGGAGCACCGAACGCTCTGCCGATCGAAGAGACGGCCCCGCGCCGTCCGACGAATCCGTACGGTCACTCGAAACTTTGCGTCGAGACGATGCTCGAAGCGTCGAAGAGGGCGTGGGATCTGCGCTATGTTTCCCTTCGCTACTTCAACGCGGGGGGAAGCACGGAAAAGCACGGCGAGCACCACGACCCGGAAAGTCATCTCATTCCGATTGTCCTCGATGTGGCCGCCGGTCGCCGCAAAGCGTTCGACGTTTTTGGTGATGACTACGACACGCCGGACGGCACGTGTATTCGGGACTACATTCACATTCACGATCTTGCAACCGCCCACGTTCTCGCGCTCGGCGCCATGGAGAAAAGGAACTTCTCGGGTGTGTTGAACCTCGGCAGCGAGGAGGGTTTTTCCGTCCTCGAGGTCATCGAGACCGCTGAGCGTGTGACCGGCACAACAATCGCCCGCATAATCGGGGAGCGGCGTGCCGGCGATCCACCGGGCCTGCTCGCTTCGTCCCGACGGGCCGAGGAGGTGCTCGGGTGGAAGAAATCTCATAGTTCCCTGGAGGAAATCATCCAGTCCGCACACGAGTGGCGCACCCGGAACCCGGACGGGTATCCGGACTAGTGGTCGGGCGACGCAGCACGCCCCGACTGTCAGCTAGCCGCTGTCGTAACTCATTGTAAAAGAACGACTTTCCTTGGGCGTATCCGCCCCGACAAAACACCTCGCCGTTTTCACTCGATGGCATGATCATTGCGAATATTTTTCGCCGGACATCGCGCTCTGCACGATCTCAACTCTATGAAATAAAAGGATTTAGTCCAACGATGAAAAACGCCAACAATGCGGCTGCGGAGCTGGCATTCCTGTTTAAGGTCATGCCGGCGATGCAGGACGTGAACACTGTCGATCAGATCTACCGGCTTCTGCTTGCCATCGCGACCGCGGGTGAAACCATCGGGTACCGCCGGGCAATGCTGTTCGCCGCCGATTCCAAGAGCGGCGAGATCCGGGGACGTTTTGGGATCGAGCGCCCGGAAGCGCAGCGTCCGAGAAAGGCGACATTTGAAGAGATGGCGCGCGGCGTCTTCGACCTCTACGAAGGCGTTGAATCTCACGACTTGACCCTCAAGGCCCGTGTCTTTTCCGTGCCTCTCGGCTGGCAGCGAAGCGCACTGTTCAAGGCTGTCAACACAGGACACCCTGTCCTGGCCGAGCAAGGCTTGAGCGAGTTCGCCACAGATCCGTTCTTCAACTTTTTCGGAACGACCAGTTACATTGCCGTTCCTATTCGATTCCAGAATCGGGTGACCGCCGTACTTGCCGCCGACAAAGGTGTCGGTACACGCCGTGGTTCGACCGAAGACATTTCACTTCTGCACAGTCTTGCGCAACACGCAGCCGCATCTGCTCAACGCATTATCGATGTATCCGACTCACGCCGGCGCTTCCGCGTGCTGTCGAAAATCATCGAGACGCTCAACACGTCGGAAGTCACCGACAAACTCGATGGGGGCCTGAAACTCTCGCTCACGATGATTACGCGGGCGATGGGCGCCACCGGTTGTTTTCTCAAGGATCTCACGCGCCAGAAAACCGTGCATATCAAACCCGTGTCGGATTACACACCGGATGACGACGACGACGATGTAGCAATCGGTGAATGTTTCGAGGAAATTCTAGACCGGGCTGCCGGGCGCGTGGAAACAGTGTGGGGAGATGCGAACCACCCGCTCCTCGATGAAAAGGCAGGCAACGTACGCTTGTTCTTTGCGCATCCGCTCATTTGCGGGTCCGACGTTGCCGGCGCCATAGCGGTGTATACCGAGGAGGAAGACAATCCGACCGGCGCGACCGGCTACCGGCCGGAGGACAAAAACCTCTTCATCCTGGCCGCGGGAATCATCGCCGCAAAGATCGAAGTGAACGACAAGGAAACCCGCATCCAGCGCATCGAAGATTTCGTCCAGGAACTCAGCGTGAATCTGTCCCGCGAGCGCGAACGTTCCAGGATCGGTGAAAAAGGTGTCAGCTACCAGACGAAGGTATCGAAAGACCTCGAAAGCCTGCGGAAGATTCTTTCAACACGAACACCGTACACAAAGCGAT
>JAPUJU010000380.1 GCA_027296025.1 bacterium | reverse complement strand
TGGAGTGGCTTATATTACACGACTAGACTGTTATTAAGGTTCGTGCAACTCACTGAACCAGTGCGTGACGACATGCAGGTTCGGCGACATGGCGGGGAAGATTCTGGTTTGCCCGCCGGCAGTCCGAAGGATCGTCGGTCGGTCTCTCCCGCTTACAACCGAGCGCCCTATCACAACGAAGCGCTTTCCGTCCGGGAACACGTCGAAGTCGTGCACGTCCGCAAAGCCGATGCGCGTCAGCAGCCTGGCTTTCGATGGCTTGAACTCCGGGTCGAGTTCGATTTGTACCACCATCAACGCGCCGTCGCCCCAGTAGTAGAGCTCGCGTCCGTCGCGCGACCAGACGGGTGTATCGCCACCATTCTCGGACAGTTTCCATCTCTGGCCCGTAATGGGGAATGCCTGTACGTAGACTTCGGTTCTGCCGGACTCGTCCGAGTTATATGCGATCCACCCGCCATCTGGAGAAAAGGCCGGAGAAAACTCCTGCGATGCACCCCCGATGGCCGGCTGGCTCATCCCACTCCCGTTTGCACTTATCACCCACACGTCCGTTCCGCGCGTCGGGACCGGTCGCGCGCCTGTGATCCATTCTCCGTCCGGCGACCAGGAACTTGGATACTGGGTGGTTTCGCTGCCTGGCAGTAGAGTGGGCTGACCGGAACCGTCGGACGCGGTGAGCCAGACCGCTTCGGTGCCGCTCCGATTGGAGCCGAAGGCGATGATTTCTCCGTTCGGGTGCCAGATCGGTGAATGATTGTCCCAGGTGCTGATCAGCCGCGTCATCGTGCCCCGGCTCAAATCATAGATCCACACGGTGGCGTTGGCTCCGAGAACACTCACGGCCATGCGATCGCCGTCGGGGGAGATGCTCACGTTGCCGTAATTTTTCACGGGCTGCGGAATCAGCTCGACACGACCATCGCGATGTAGAAAGAAAAGCTCGGAGGCAAACTGCTCGGGGCCGCCGGACACGTAAACCAGGGTTCCGTCGTTGGAGAAAGAAAAGTGAGCCGATCCATATCCGTGCGACGTGACGACGCCATCCAGAACTTCCCGTGGGAGACCGGTGACCTGGAGCGATTTCGTATCGAAGGGAACCGCCAGGATCTTTCCCCCGCGACCGAACGTAATGTATCCCGTTGGAACGTACCTCGGATTGGTGCCGCCTTGAACGAGCACCCGAATCTCGCCTGTCTCGAGTAAGAGCAATGCGACGCTTGCATCATCGTAGGAGAGGATCTCCGACGATCCGAGCGTGAACAACAGTGCTCGGTCTCCCGGCAATACATGGGGGAAGCGGTATGTTTTCTCACCTTTCTCACGTTGAGGGATCGCGACCGGTTGGCGCTCGCCGCCGTCAGCGGAAACCACGTGGATACCCGTCGAGGTCTCCGCGAAATAGATTTTCCCGTCCCCGGACCAACAGGCACCGCGGAAATTCGTCTCCACGTTTTCGCAGATCTCAACAGGAACCCCCCCTCCACGCGCAACTTTTTTGATCTTGCCGTCATCGTTGTCGAGGAAACCGATCCACCGGCTGTCGGGTGAGATGAAGGGAGCGGAGGCGCCATCGGTTCCGTCAATGGCGCTCGCTGTAAAATCGTCGATCAAACGCAGGTACAGTTGGGTACGGTCTAGCCTTCCTTCTCCTGGGCGTGCCCTTATGCCCGGGGAACCCGCGCCGACGTAGACCACGTACTCTCCGTTCGGGGCAACCGCTAGCGCGGATGTTTCTGGAAGCGGAATGACCGGCGCTTCGGGGGGGACCGGGATCATGAAACGCGCCGGCGATCCACCGACGGGGCCAGTGGCGGTCGAAGAGCGATCGAGCAGGCCACCGATTGTTATCGCACCAGCGAAAAAACCGACGAGCCCGAGCACGATGCCGCTGATTACGACCGGCCGCATTAAAAATGCCGCCACCGCGACAGCGGCCGAACGCAGGAGTTGCAAGGTCGTTGTCTTCGCACCGGCCTGTTTCACAGGCGCGTGCAGGGGTCTCAGCGCAGAAGCAAGACCGCTCATCGTCTGGTAGCGAATCTCACGATCCTTGGCCAGCGCCTTCGCCACGATGCGTTCCAGTTCCGGCGTGACCTCATTGTTATACCGTGCGAGCGGTTGCGGATCTTCGTTGGCAATCTTGTATTGAATGGCGGCGGCGTGCTCGCCGGGGAAGGCCAGCCGGCCCGTAACCATTTCGTAAAGAATCGCACCCAGCGAGAAGATATCCGTGCGTGCATCCACGACAGTGCCTCCCGACTGCTCCGGTGACATATAATGGAGGCTGCCGACGGTCGTGCCTTCCTGCGTGAGCTTCGTTGCACCGGTTTTTAGCGCGAGCCCGAAATCGAGAACCTGCGCCCGCCCCTTGCGGTCAACGAGAACGTTGGCGGGCTTGAGGTCGCGGTGGATGATTCCTTCCCGGTGGGCGTCGCCGAGAGCGTCACACAGGTCGAGCGTGAAGGCGAACGCCTGATCAATCGTTATGTCCTTGCGGGCTATGAGGTCGCTGAGAAGTTCACCCTCGATGTAGGCCATGACAATGAAATGGCGCCCCTCGTGAACGCCGAATTCGTGGATCGTGACGATATTTGGGTGTTGCAGCGCGGCCGTCGCCTTGGCCTCCCGCTCAAATCTCTTGAGTGCCTCAGTTTCTCGGGAGACGTGAGGCGGAAGGAACTTGAGTGCCACCTTGCGTTCCAACTGGGTGTCCTCGGCAAGATAGACCTCGCCCATCCCTCCTTCACCGAGTTTGTCCAGTATTCTGTAGTGGGAAATCGTCGAACCTATCAAATCCGAAACCCCTCGCGTCAATCGGCTGATTGGGTGTACTCAGCAGGCTAGCAAACGTCAGGGTCATTGTCGACTTTTGCCAGATAACTTGAAGAAAAGCATGGGCGCTAGCGGGAGGCTCAAACATAAGAACCAGAAGATTCTTGACGAAGGAAGTAAGTCGCCGAACAAGTGCGTCAATCCGGACAGACAGGGGCTGCGCTGCAGTTGAGCGGGATATATCGGTGGATCGACGCGCGCGGAGGTTGTAGAATGCGAGGCTGCGATGGGGAAAATAGCGTTCGAAATCCCTATCCTTCAAAATTAGGAGAAGTACATTGGGAATTGGTATCGAGAGTAAT
>JAPUJU010000038.1 GCA_027296025.1 bacterium | reverse complement strand
GAAGTACATCTAGCCCAGGTCGTTGAGTTTTCGAATTGTGTCGGCGAGCTTCGCGCCGATCGCGCGGATCCCTTCCCGCATTTTCTCGTCCTCGATGTCGCCGTCCGAATTGAACGCCTTCATCGCCCCGGATACCGCTCGCTGATCGGGGAGCACCATCGTGCCCATCGAAACGAGGATGTCGCGGAGATGGTAGAGCCCGCGGAGGCCGCCGAGGCCACCCGGCGATGCCGACATGATCGCGGCCACTTTTCCTTTGTAGGCGGCGTTTCCGGGCAAGTCACGGAACTTGCGGGACGCCCAGTCGATCGTGTTTTTGAGGAGCGACGATATGGAGCGGTTGTTCTCCGGTGAGGAGATCAAAAAGCCGTCGTGCTCAATCATGAGCTCGCGAAACGTCTGGGCGTTTGCAGGCATCCCGTCGCACTCCTCGAGATCGCCGTCATAGAGCGGCATCGGAAGGTCTCTGAGGTCCACGTATGTCACTTCCGCTCCCGCGTCCCGTGCCCCCACGGCGGCAACCTGTACCAGCAGTTTGTTGAAAGAGCCCGTTCGGGCACTTCCTGAAAATGCAAGAATTTTGGGTGCTCGACTCATCGTATCTCCTCGGATCAGTATGGCGACAATGACATCTTTTCGGTGAACCGGTACTTAGGAACCTATTCATCGTGAGCGGGTCGTGCAAGGTAAAAGGAGTGGGCCGATGCCCGGTAACGGTCCTGCAGTAACGGACTTGACCGCGTGGCCGTTTGTCGTATAGTTTGAAACGCGAACCCGCGAGATGCACGCGATTCTCAAGCCTCATAAGTTTGTCCGCCTTCGCCGCCCGGCGACGGGGGGCTTTCAGTGGAGCTTTCAAAGACCCATGTCCACGCGACGAGTTAAATCCAGCGAGCAGGCGCTGGATACCAGAACGTTCAGCGATCCGCTTGCCGACGCCTTTCGGCGGTGGGGGTACCTGAGCGCCGACCTCGACGCTCTGGAGCGTCTCGCGCCCTGTGACCACCCTGATCTTGCGGAGGCCTCCGAGAGGGCCGATGCGAGTGACGTCGAATACTGGCAGAGCATTTACTGCGGATCGATTGGAATCGAGTTCATGCATATGATCGACCGGAACCGTGTGCGATGGGTCGCAAACCGTTTCGAGAACGTGGACGTGCCGGTGCAACAGGATGCGGTTCTCGAGACGATCGCGCGAGCGGAACTCTTCGAACGTTTTCTCCACGCGCGCTACGTTGGCAGCAAGCGGTATTCGATCGAGGGCGTCGCCGGCATCATCCCGCTTCTCGACTCGATCCTCGATCGCTTTGTCACTGCAGGCGGTGAGTTTGCGGTCATTGCGATGAGCCACCGTGGACGTCTCAACGCAATGACGAACATTGTCGGGATTCCGGCTGAAGACCTTTTTGCTGGCGTCGAAGACGTCGATCCGAAGAGCGTGCTGGGGAGCGGCGACGTGAAGTACCACCTGGGTGCCACCGGTTCTCACCAGACATTCTCCGGAGATACTGTTGGTGTTCACCTCGTGTCC
The DNA here is from genome assembly GCA_027296025.1 of bacterium. GTDB lineage: Bacteria > Krumholzibacteriota > Krumholzibacteriia > WVZY01 > WVZY01 > JAPUJU01. The sequence goes on along the minus strand of JAPUJU010000038.1, from coordinate 9,321 downwards.
AATCCGAGTCACCTCGAAGCTGTGGACCCGGTGCTCATGGGACGCGTTCGCGCGAAGCAGGACCGCATGGGTGAGGGCGGTGTGCGCCGGATCTTGCCGGTTTCGCTACACGGAGATGCCGCGTTCGCGGGGCAGGGGATAACGGCCGAGACGTTGAACCTCGCCGGGCTCCAAGATTACACGGTGGGCGGGACTCTGCATATTATTGTGAACAACCTGATCGGTTTCACGACCGAGTTTCCTTTGTTTCAGTCGACGCGTTTCAGCTCGGATCTCGCGAAGCGGCTGTCTAGCCCCATTATTCATGTCAACGGCGAAGACCCGGACGCGATTGTGCGTGCCGGCGCATTTGCATTAGACTACCGCAACGAGTTCGGCGACGACGTGGTCGTCGATCTGATCGGTTATCGTCGCTACGGCCACAGCGAAGTGGAAGATCCTTCCACGACGCAACCGCTTCTCTACAAGAAAATCAAAGACCGGCCAATGCTCTGGGAGATGTACGCAGCAAAGCTCGGCGCGAAGCAGGAGCGTCTCGAGTCGCTGCGCGACAAAGTGTGGGCCGAGCTGGAAATCGAGCAGGAGAAGGGCCGGAAACAGAAGGTGCGGCCAACGATGCGGACCATGCCAGGATACTGGGATGCATACAGGGGCGGGCCGTTCGATGACTCGATGGTCGTCGATACATTAGTACCAGCGGAGCGCCTGCAGGAAATTGCGGCGCGGATATGCCGCGTTCCGGATTCATTCAACATCCACCCGAAGATCAAACGCCTGTTTGATAAGCGACTGCAGATGGCGAGTGGGGAGAAGCCGGTCGACTGGGGAATGGCGGAAGCGCTCGCGATCGGCTCCATCCTCTGGGACGGAATACGAGTGAGACTCGCGGGCGAAGATTCCCGACGGGGTACATTTAATCAGCGTCACGCCGTCATCATCGATACGGAGAACGGATCGGAGTATTGGCCGTTGGCCAACCTGCACAAAGACCAAGGCCCGCTCTCCGTAGTTGATTCGCCGCTTTCCGAAGCGGCCGCCCTCGGATTTGAGTACGGATACAGCCGGGATTATCCCGATGCGCTCGTTTGTTGGGAGGCGCAGTTCGGCGATTTTGTAAACGGGGCGCAGACGATTATCGATCAATTTGTGGCAGCTGGCGAGGACAAGTGGGATCTGCTGTCCGGTATCGTCATGTTGTTGCCGCATGGATTTGAAGGACAGGGCCCGGAGCATTCGAGCGCCCGGCTCGAACGGAGTTTACAGCTCGCGGCGGAAGACAACATTCAGGTGTGTCAGCCGGTACTTGCCTCGCAGTATTTTCACCTGCTTCGGCGCCAGTTCCTCCAGCCGTTGCGCAAGCCGCTGATCATCATGACACCGAAGGGGCTGCTTCGTGCGCCCGCGGCGAGTTCGGCCATCGAACTTTTTTCCCAGCAAAAGTCCTACGTGTCGATCCTTCCCGACGACCAAATTACGAATGCAAAGAAGTTGCTAATCTGCTCCGGAAAAATTTACCACGAACTCTGTGCGGAACGGACCCGGAGAAAAGATGCGTCGACGGCGATCGCGTGTGTTTCGCAACTGTATCCCTTTCCAAGTGTGGAGATGAGCGAGGAAATCCGCCGGCACAAGGATGTGCGGCAGTGTGTGTGGGTTCAGGAGGAGCCGGCGAACATGGGAGCGCTCCGGTATATCCGGCCGCTGCTTCAACGGGTGGCCGGTGACCGGTCCATCACGACGATCAAGCGGTCTGAAAGCGCAAGCCCGGCCACTGGTTCGTCACGGGCGCACGCGCTCGAACAGAAAGCGCTGATCGAACTCGCGTTTGCCTGATCCCGATACCGCATCCAGCATGTCTGAAGTCCAATTCAACAACGTCACCAAACGCTACGGTGACCACACGGCGCTCTCCGGCATCAGCCTGACAATCGAAAAGGACACCACGACGGCGGTCATCGGACCGAGCGGAAGTGGTAAGTCCACTCTGTTGCAGCTCGTCAACGGTCTCGTAATTCCCGACTCCGGTAGCGTCACCGTCCTCGGAAAACCGATCGATTACAGTCGACTCACCGAGCTCCGCGCTCAGATCGGCTATGCAGTCCAGGGGACGGGTCTGTTCCCGCACATGAGCGTTTGGAAAAACATCACGTTGCTTGCAAAGATCGCCCGCTGGGATGCCGATCGAATCGAATCCAGGGCGTTGTTGCTCATGTCGACCGTCGGACTTCCGACACGGTTTCGGGATCGTTACCCGCACGAGCTCAGCGGCGGCGAACAGCAGCGTGTTGGATTGTGCCGGGCGATGATGCTGAATCCCCGGTTGTTCATCCTGGACGAGCCGTTTGGAGCGCTGGATCCAATCACCCGCTCCGCGATTCATCAGGAGTTTTTGCAGCTTCAAGCCTCCGAGCCGCGCACGATGGTTCTGGTAACGCACGATCTACGTGAGGCCGTTAAACTTGCGAGCTACCTCGTGATTCTGGATGAGGGACGGGTCGTTCAATACGGTTCCCGCGAGGAAATTCTCAATACACCGTCCGATTCGCTCGTCGTCGAATTGTTGAGGTCGCAGCTGGACTCCTGGGGGAAAAGTCATTAAGCGTAGTGTCTGCAGTTTTGTTCTCGCGGTGCTTCTTCTGAGCGCAACGGCGGTCGTTTGCGCCGCGCAACAACGCGTCGTGGTCGGGTCGAAAAACTTTACCGAGAGCTACATTCTCGCAGAGATTCTCTGCCAGCTTCTTGAAGGGAACGGTGTCGATGTCGAACGACGGTTCGGACTGGGAGGTACGCTCGTATGCTACGGTGCGTTGCGTACGGGAGCGATCGATGTGTACCCCGAGTACTCAGGCACCCTGACACAGGCGGTGCTCCGTACCGATCGGATCTCCTACGTCGAACTCCAGGACGTTCTCCAAAGGGAGCACGACCTGCGACTTCTCGAGCCCTTCGGATTCAACAACACGTATGCGATTGCGCTCAAGCGCGAGCGGGCGGAAGCGCTCGGGCTGCAAAGCATCGGGGACCTCGCCCGGGTTGATAATCTACGAATGGCGTTCAGTCACGAGTTCATCAACAGGAACGACGGCTGGCCCGGGCTCGCGACGGCCTACGACCTCTCGTTTGTCCCGCGGGGTATCGAACACGGGCTGGCGTATCGGGCCATGGAAGAGGGTCAGATCGATGTGACCGACGTGTACTCCACGGATGGAGACATCCGGAAATATGACCTGTTTCTTCTGGACGATGACAAAGGGTATTTTCCCACGTACCTTGCTGCACCGCTCTTACACGCAGAGGTTTCGCCCGAGATCGGGGAGATACTGGGCAGCCTCGCGGGTTTGATCACGGAATCCGAGATGCAGGCGATGAACGCACAGGTTCTCATTGACGGAAAATCTTTTGCAGAAGTCGCTACGGAATTTCTCGATGCGAAGGGGCTGGCCGGAACGGACCGCAAAAGGACGGCAAGCCTTTCGGCGAATCTGATCCGGCGAACGTTGACCCACTTGAAACTCACGGGTGTCGCGCTTCTTGCGGCGATGGCCGTCGCGATTCCGCTGGGTGTTCTCGTGTACCTGATGCGAGGCGCTGCGCGACCCGTCATATATATCGCCGGCACGTTGCAAACGATTCCATCGATCGCCCTTCTCGCCTTCATGATTCCGCTCTTCGGAATCGGAGCGGTTCCGGCCGTCATGGCATTATTCCTCTACAGCCTCCTACCGATCCTCCGAAACACCGCGACCGCGCTTTTGAGTATCGATCCCGTTCTCAAACGCGTGGCCGTCGGCATGGGCCTCGGGACTTGGCAACGGCTCCGCCATGTTGAGCTACCGCTTGCCGCGCCGACTATTCTTGCGGGAATCAAGACCGCCGCGGTTATCAATATCGGGACGGCGGCGCTCGCCGCATTCATCGGCGCGGGCGGTCTCGGCGAACCGATCGTGACAGGACTCGCGCTGAATGATACGCGACTCATCCTCGAAGGCGCTGTCCCGGCTGCGGGGCTTGCAATTCTGACCGAACTTCTCTTCGAGTGTCTCGAGCGGGCTATCGTTCCAAGGCACCTGCTTTCCGCTAATCAGGCCTAGGCCATTTTCTTTGACACTACGCGCAGACCGGACGTAGTATCCGGTTTCGAGAAACGCACGACTCACAACCCGAACGGCAAGTTAGCACGTGGATTTTCTGAGAGCGATTATTCTGGGTGTTGTGCAGGCGCTGACGGAGTTTCTTCCTGTCTCGTCGTCGGCGCACCTGATTCTTTTCAGGGAATGGCTCGGCTTCGATTCGGTCGACGGTCTGACGTTCGATGTCGCCCTTCACGTCGGTACGCTTCTCGCGATCGTCACGTATTTCCGCAGGGAGATGCGCGGGCTCGTCCGGGGAGCAGGCCGACTCGTCACAAGGCCCGGTATTCGTAACGATGTCAATCAAAGGCTCGTCGTCTTCATCGTGGCCGCAACGATTCCGGCTGCGCTTGCCGGCTTTTTCCTCGATGACTGGATCGAAGCCCAGGTCCGTTCGCTGGCGGTCATTGTCGTGACGTTGATTGTGGGCGGGATACTTTTCATCATTGCGGACCGCTACGCGAAGCCGCTTCGCAAACTTGACGGGCTTTCGTTCACCGGCGCGATGCTGATCGGCGTAGCGCAGAGCATTGCGCTCATTCCCGGCGTATCGCGATCTGGTATCACGATCGTTGCGGGAATGAGTCAAAAGCTCGGGAGGGTGGAGGCCGCTCGCTTTTCGTTTCTCCTCTCCGTTCCGATTCTCATCGGCGCCGGTCTCAAGAAGGGGATCGATGTCTCATCGAACGCCCTTTCTGGCGGTGAGCTGGGACTTCTGGCGGTCGGTGTGTTGACCTCCGCCGTTGCCGGCTGGATTGTGATTCGCTTCCTCCTTCGCTTTCTGCAATCGCATGGGCTGGCCCTTTTCGCGTACTACAGGTTCGTCCTCGCCGTCGTTATTCTGGTGTGGCTCACGCGCTGACCTGACGCCCTTTCGGGGATAGGCAAGAATTTCCCGGAGGGTGATCTACGAGAACCTACGTTTGTGTATTCTTCTTGCATATGTGCGGATACCGGCACTTTCAGGAGGGTACCCGTGCGTTCTACCGTCATTTCCGCTATGCGAGCAGTCATCGCCCGGATTGTCTTGGCAACGGAAATTGTCTTCGCAAACTTTCAGGCCAAATTGATTGCGCTTGTTGTCGCAAGTGTACTCGTGCCGTCTGCCGTCATGTTTTTCGCGACGTTACAGAGTACAGAACAATTTCAGACAGAGCATATTCGCGACAAGTTCAGTGGCATCCTGAAGGTGACTCGCAAGGAAATCAATCGCTGGCACAAAGACCTGCTGCTCGACACCGAAAGACTTGTGCGCTCCAGAGGATTTCTCGGTCCCCTCGAGCGTTATTACACAGCGACCGGCAAGAATGTCCGCAAACGCGAAAAGGTCGAGATGGAAAAATACTTTGCGATCGTAAGCGAGAAATTTCCCGGATTCGAGCAGTTCGTGGTACTCGATCCGTTCGGGGGGGTGATCGCATCGAGTTACGTGTTGTCGAAGAACGATCGATCTGTCCTGGACTCGCTCCGGGTGCGATCGAACAAGGAGCGATTCATGTCCGACGAGTCTCTTTCCGATACGAACGTGTTCTACCGGTGGGTCCTCGTCCCGGTGGAGGCAGGTGGGTGGGATGCAACGGTCGTTGCGCGTGTGAATCTCGCTGGCTTGACGGAGTTGCTGGGGCCTGATGCGTTGAACCCTGTGGGGGACCTGTTCATACTCGACGGGGACGGGCGGTATATCACCCAGCCGAGGAACGCGGCGCGTGATGAGGAGTCCGGCGCTCCGGCCAACATGATAGGGCTCATGGCACAGTCGGTTCTCAGGGGAAGCAACACGGAGGGACCCATTCAGATTACGACGACGACGAAACAGGACTTCATCGATGCACGCGGTAAGCGAGAATCCCGGCAGCGGTTTATCAGCAGCCGGATCCACCTCGCCGAGTACGACTGGTGGCTGGTTTGCGAAGATCTCGAATCGAAGGTGATCGCGCCGGTCGTTATCAAGAAGCTGCAGATCATGCTTGTCGACTTTCTCATTTGCGCATTGTTTCTTTTCATCTGCTGGAAGCTTTCGGTCTACCTCCTTAGACCGGTCGCGGCCCTCAGCGATGGAGCGAGAAAGATCAATCGGGGAATGGTTGCCGTAAGGATACCCGGTGAGGGCCGGGACCAGATCGGGCAGATGATCAAGGCCTTCAACGACATGGCAGAAAAAATCACGCTGACCGAGGCGAAACTGCACGCGACCAACCAGGAGATTCAGAGCCGAAACGAAGACCTCGAGCGCGTCAACAACGAGCTCGAACGCCTGTCGATCACCGATGGGCAGACCGGCCTATACAATCACCGGCACTTCTGGAAGATCATGGAACATGAGGTGGCGCGTTCGTCTCGGTACAAAGGAGAACTTGCGCTCATCCTGATGGACATCGACAACTTCAAGGAAGTCAATGACAAGTTCGGTCACTCCACGGGCGATCTTTTGATTGAAAGGATCGGTCGGCTTCTCCGCGAAAAGGTTCGGGAGACGGACGCGATTGCGCGGTACGGCGGCGAGGAGTTTGCAGTGCTGCTCCCGGAAACAAGCAAGAAGGGCGCGTTGCGTGTTTCTGAGAAGGTCCGGCGGACGATCGAAGGGCTCGTGTTCAAGATTCCGGATGTCGGCCTGACACTGTCGGTCACGGTAAGTGTGGGTGTTGCCGTCTTCGAACGTAGCCGAACGAAGTTCTTCAACGACGCTGACAAGGCCCTCTACAAGTCCAAGAGCGGCGGCAAGAATCAGGTGACCTTCGCAGAGGTGTAGCGGGCCAGCCGCTACGGCATGCCGGTAACGGACGTGTGGATCCAGCCTTCCACACCGGTCCGCGTTTGAATCTTCACCCATTCGTTCTTCGTGTCCAGCTGGAACAGCGTGGTTCCAAGCGCGAGCTGGGTGACGACTTCGTAATTCAAGCCGGGTCCCCGGCGTATGTTGGCGTTTTCCACGGAAACGATTCGCATGAGCTTGCGATCCTGCTCGCCGGCGATGAGAAGCAACGCCCGACGGGAGAAATACACGGACCCGTTGTAACGCGTCTTTGCAAGGAGCTGATCGCTGGCCTCAATCTTGGCGAGAACCATCTTTATGAGATGTTTTTGGGCTTCCGAGGCGTCATGGGTGCGGGCCATCTTGTCGTGCGCAAGTCGGGCTTCAGCTAGTGAGGCAACCGCAGACGCGCGCGTTTCTTTCGTGTAAAGGTCGCGCTCGAACGTAATAAACTGTCTTTCCACCTGTTCGAGCAGCTCCCGTGTCCGGGCAAGCTCGGATTCGAGATACTGAACCTCGGCGGAAAGCCTCAAAACCCTCGACTGTTGTTTTCGCAACTCTTGCTCGAGAGCACGGCGGGCAGAGATATCCGCGTCTTGCCCGCCGGAACTGCGGAAACTCGAGCAGCTCGCGGACGAGAATAGGACGCACGCCACGAGCGCGCACGAGACGACCCTGTTTGTCGAAAATGCATACATGACGGCAGCAATGAACGGCAAAAGGCATGCCAGCCATGCGTCGAAAACTTCAGTCCGCGGAGGGAGCCTGAGCAGGTCCAGGAATCAGCGGCTGAAACGGGCCCGACGGAGTGCCAGGTACGAGCGGTAGATCGAGGTTGTGGCGATGATCTTGAGTAGATCGCCGGGAATGAAGGGAAGGTAGCCCACCGTGAACGCTTCCCTGAATCCGTCGGTATAGAAGAGCCCGAGATGGAGGACCCCAAGCGAGAGTATTACCTGGGAGCCGAGGTAGAAGGTAAGGAGTTGCCACCACAGGCTCGTACGGAGCCGGATCAGGCGACCAACCACCACGGCGGCGAGCGCGAAGCCGATCAGGTAGCCGCCGGTCGGACCGGTCAGGATACCCATGCCCGCAGCCGAACCGGCGAAGACGGGAATCCCTGACGAACCCATAACGAGGTAGAAGACCTGCCCCAACGCCCCGAACCCGGGGCCGAGAATTGCGCCGCCGAGTACGACAAACATCGTCTGAAGCGTGATCGGGACCGGCTGCAACGGGATCTGAATCATCGCGCCCACGGTGGTGAGGCCCGCGAAAAGCAGTGACCCCATGGTGCAGAGCAGGACTCTCGACTTGAGAAACGAAACGGGTCGGGAGTTCGCCTGGATTTCAACGGTTCGTGCTCGGGACATAACGCTCCTTTGTGTCTGGCCTCCGAATGTGAATCGAAAGTGGGAGCAGTGTCAAGACGAAAAGCCGCTACAGGTTATGGAGGGTCTTTCGCTTCTTCGGGACTGTCGATGCAAACACGGTGGCGAAAAGTGAAGAGGACTGCAGCCCCGCACCAATCGTGGAGTATTTGTGAATGTTTGCACATAGTGTTGGCGTTTTGAATGACCACCACATGTTGTGTACAGGAGCCCGAGAAATAAGAGCGCCTATGTGCAAAGCACTTATAACGTTACAGAATAAAATGTCTTGCATTCTGCACGATGTCAGCGTAAGAATATATATAAGAGGGTTAAGGGTTGTGTAAATGACAGGCTGCGTAAGGGCATCGTACGGGTTGTGCCCGGACACAATACGGGCACTCAAGGAGGTGGCATGAGGAATCCCAAATTCTTCACCGTCGAGGAAGCCGAGGACTTGATCGGCTTGCTGGAAACGACCTTCGAGCGGATCAAGCGTAACAAGCAACATTTTCTATGGCTGCAGGAAGAGATCGCGATACTCAAACTTATCGTTGAGTGTGGCGCCAACGAGAAAAATGCCGACGCGATCAAAATGCTCGAGAAAAAGAAGAAGTTCAAGGGCATTGCACGCGAAATCGAAAGTGACGTAGCAACGATCGAAGAGGCCGGATGTATTCTTCGTGACGTTGACAAGGGGCTTGTCGATTTGTTTTCGATACAGAACGGGACGGTCGTTTTCCTCTGCTGGAAACGTGGCGATGAAACCATCAAGTACTGGCATTCGATTCACGATGGTTTCGCCGGTCGCCAGCCGTTGATGCGGTCTCCGTCGAAAAAGAAATAAACCCCACCTCCCCTGAAAATCAGGATCTTGGACCTGCCCTGGCAGGCTGCGGGATCCGCGCTCACCGAATCCGCCAACAGCGGACTGCACTCAGCTGCACCCTTTACAGAATTGTGTAATTTGGTCCTTGTCCGCCTTCCGGTGGCGTCCAGCGGATATTGTTGAGCGGGCATTTGATGTCGCACGTCTGACAGTGAACGCAGTTGGCGAAGTTCACCTGCA
>JAPUJU010000379.1 GCA_027296025.1 bacterium | reverse complement strand
TCTTCAGCTCGGTTTTAACCACAAACAGGTCAAGGCTCTCGAATACGGGCTGACCGTGATGCTCGGGATCAGATCCATCGTGTTTTTTAAGGCGGGCGGATTCTTTCCCGTGTTCCGTATGCGTTGTTGGGTGACTATTTTCACGTTTCTCATACTGAAAATCCGCAGTCTCGAAAGAGGAGACCGTTTGTTATGGGAACGACGAACGGTCCTCGTTGTGGCAAGCGACCTCATTCTGATAGCGGTTGCTTACTTCGGCGCGTACTTCGTTCGAATGAACTTCCGTTTCACCGACCCTGAGGGGATCGCGGTCCTCAAGGCATTTCCCGTTGTGCTCGTCATTCGTAGCGCGTGCTTTTACTGGTTCGGGCTCTACCGGGGGGTATGGAAGTACACGAGCACGCCCGACGTATTGCGGATAATCAAGGCGGTCAGTGTCGGAACGGCAATCATTGTAACAGCGCTAGTTCTCCTGTACCGATTCACCGCGATTCCGCGGTCGCTCTTCGTTATTGAGTTTTTCCTGTTGATCATTGCGATAGGGGGCGTGCGGTTTGCATCCAGACTTTTCCACGAATTTGGCAAAGAACCGTTGGGCAGAGTGGTTCGGCGCATAGGTATCATCGGTGCGGGTGACAGGGGCGAACGCCTCGGCCGCGAGATTCGGAGCCTGGAAGGCAAGTCTGTATCCGTGGTCTGCTACATCGATGATGACTCGGCGAAAGACGGGTTGATACTTCAGGGGGTTCCGATCCGGGGGCCAGTGGCGAAGCTTCCCGAGATCTGTGAGAAGTACGACTTGACCTCGCTCGTGCTCGGGATTTCAAGCCCGTCGGAAGCGGAGTTGAAAGCGATCGTCCGGGCGGCCCGCGATGCGGGAGTACCAGTCGAGACGCGCGATGGCACGTACCGGCCGCAGAGCGAGCCGGCGACGGTCCTGTTCGAACGGTTGAGCCGGGCGCTGGGCCGGGCGCTGCCGAGAGAGGCGCACGAGAAAACGCTTCGCTACTTCGAAGGGAAAAGAGTCGTCGTAACAAACGGAGGTGGGCGTGTCGGTCCGTCTCTTGTCGGAGAGCTTGTGTCCGCCGGCGCGAACGTTACCGTACAACTCGCGTCCACGTTCGAAACGGAACGGTTCCTTGAGAAAGGCGCGGACGTTTATGTGGGAAGCATCGAATGCGAGATGGACACAGCGCGCCTGCTTCGCGCCATCGACCCGGATGTCGTTATGCACTGTACGGAACTTGAGGTCGGAAACGTTGTGAACGCAAGGAACCTGCTCTGGCAGCGGCTCGTGGGATCGACGGATGCATTGTGCAGGACGATTCCCCGCCACGGTGTGGCGTCATTTCTCCTTGTCGCCTGTTATGAAGGGGCGCAGATGGACAGTTATGCGGCCAGTCTCTCCGCCGTAGGGGAGACGATGGTACTCAACTCTCCCGACATGCTCGCCGCGTCGCCGAAAGTGCTGCGGCTGCCGGCGGTCCTTCTTGAACAGGACGCACGCAGGATCGTAGATCGTTCGGTGACGGGTCGAGTCGGCGCATCGTACGCGCTCATCCAGAATGAAGCCGTGTCCGTGATCATGAACCTTGCAGCGAGCTCGAGAACCCGTGCGCTGGTTACGCCCAGAACACGGGAATTTTTTACGGCATCGGACATCAAAAAGGCACTGCAAACGGATGAGAAGTTTATGCACGCGGAGGTCGATACAAACGCCGAGATCAAGGGGCCGCTGTTTCCGCTCGAAAACACGAAACCGTCGGTGATCCGGGGTGTCCGTGAAATCACCAGTCCGATTTACCCGGCGGATGATGGGCTTGTCGCCGGCGCCGCGAACTGCGTAGGTCTCAGTGAGGAAGAACGTGTGGAAGGTGCTATGAGCACGATTCGATCGGCGTTAATTGAATCCCCCAAACCTCAGATACGGGTCCGGTAGATGTCAACCGGAGTCGCCTCCCCCGGGAATTACCCGATGAAACAACCCGTATATGTGTTTCTTGGAATGCGTCCACATCAGTGGACGAAGAACCTGATCGTTTTCGCGGGCTTGATCTTTTCGCAGAATCTTGGGGATGGCCAGATGGTGCTCAAGGCGGTGCAGGCGTTTCTCGTGTTCTGCGCGATGTCGGGAGTGATCTACCTGGTCAACGATATCGCGGACATCGAGAAGGACAAGCTCCACGAGCAGAAGAGAAACCGGCCACTTCCATCGGGACGGCTGAAAGTTTCGACTGCGGTCGTTGCGTCCGTTGTCATCGGCGCGTTGGCGCTGGTCTTCTCGCTCTACATTGGCCGCAGTTTCTTCATCGTCAGTGTTATCTTTTTTGCGTTGAATTTCTTCTACTCGTTCCTTTTCAAGCGAATTGTCCTGCTCGATGTCGTCAGCATCTCACTGAGCTTTATCATCCGTGCAATCGGCGGAGTTAAGGCGCTCATCGACATTGATCCGACGATCGAGCTTTCGCCGTGGCTTCTGATCTGTACATTGTTTTTGTCGCTGTTTCTTGCATTTTGCAAACGCCGGCATGAACTGGTCACAATGGAAAACGCCGCGGCGCACCGTGAGGCGCTGGCTGGATACACGAGGAGCCTGGTCGACCAACTGGTCAGCATCTCGGCCGCTGGTGCGATCCTATCGTATTCCATTTACACCATTTGGCCCGATACCGTTGAGAATTTCGGCACAACGGACCTCGTTTATACGATCCCGCTCGTGCTGCTGGGGGTCATGCGTTACCTCTATCTCGTCTACAGCGAGGAGAAAGGGGGAAGCCCGTCGGAAATCCTGCTCAGCGAGCGCTTTATTCTCATCGTCGTCTTCTTGTGGGTCCTGCTCGTGGTTGCCATATTCTACGTTTTCTAATATACTTAGTGGGTCAGTAGAGCTTCACACCTCACGTAGATTCACCGATCAAGGAGCCAGAAGACGAATGGCATCAGTTGTATCTGTCATAAAAACCCGACCTGAAACCGTCATTGAAGATTACAAACGCGTCATGGAGCTCGCGGGCTGGACCACACACCTGGCCGGCGCGCGCGAGTTGCTCCTCAAACTGAACCTCTCGTGGACGAAATACTTCCCTGCGTGCTCCAGCCAGCCGTGGCAGGTCGAAGGTGTGCTGAAAACGCTGCTCGACGGCGCGTATACGCGCGACACAGTTATCCCGGTCGAGAACAAGACCGTCGTGACCGAACCGTGGAAGGGCGCGAAAAACAACCAGTGGCTTCCCGTTCTCGACAAGTACAAGTGCAAGTTCCAGCCGCTCACGGAAGTCGACTGGAAAGTCCACACGTTCAAGGCGGACCTTCTGAAACTGAATCATATTTTCCCCGAAGGGATCCTGATTCCGGCGATCTACGAAGGGAGGGATATTCTCCACCTTCCGACGGTGAAGACTCACGGGCACTCCGTTACCACTGGCGCGATAAAGAACTCGTTCGGCGGCTTGCTCAAAGAAGTGCGTCATTACGCGCACAAGTACATCCACGAGGTCTTGGTCGACCTGATGCTGATGCAGAAGGAGCTTCATCCAAACGTGTTCGCCGTTATGGACGGGACGGTTGCGGGAGACGGAGCTGGTCCGCGCACCATGATCCCCGTTGTTCAGAACACAATCCTCGCCAGTTCGGACTCTGTGGCGATCGATGCGGTTGCTGCGAAGCTGATGGGCTTCGATCCGATGGAGATTCCGTATCTGCGCATGGCGTCGGAGATGGGGCTCGGTGAAGGCCGGGTCAACGAAATCGAGATTGTCGGCGAGGACATCTCCGAAATTAATTTCGGTTTCGAGACGAAACGCAGTTTCGTTATCTGGGGCGATCAGATGCTCCGCCGCGGGCCGTTGCGTTTTCTCGAGAAGCTGTTGCTGCATTCGCCGCTGGTCGCGTGGGCTCCGTTTGCATCGAACGTCTATCACGACAGCTTCTGGTACCCGACGATAGGCAAGAAACGCATTCGCGCGTTTTCGAAAACAGAGTGGGGCAAGTTGTTCGATGTATACGCGAACCGGCAGCCGCCCACGCAGCTGTTTGCCGGTGATACGGAACGCGCCAAAGCTACGTGAGCGAAACAGAACAGAGCTTTCATTACCACGCCCGTGCTCGCGCCAAGGTGAACCT
>JAPUJU010000378.1 GCA_027296025.1 bacterium | reverse complement strand
CGGCCCGCCACATCCTTCGAAAAGACGGTCCGTTCTGCACGCGGCTGAAAGTTCGTCTCGATTACCTGCCGATCGTCATTCGGAAAATCGGGATCCTCATTCACGGGCGCGGACACAAAGATCTCTATTCGGTCGACTCCGGGAAGGCGCTCGTTGTCGTCCCGCGAGGTATCGTACATAACGATTTTAACCAGTACCTGAACGGAGAACTCGCCGAGTCGGGCGAATTGAAACCGTTCTACGGTCTCGCCAGGAGACTCCTGAAAGAACAGTCGTTCGAAGCCGAAGGGCTTTTCATGAGACAGTTCTCAAAAAAGAAGCACCAGGTCGACTCCACCGGTCGCGGTGTGATTCTTGGCGTCGACGAAGAATTCAGCTGGAAACTGAATCACGTGAACGGTCATTACTTCTATGGGTACGCGGGCAAACAGATCGAGCCACTCGATGACCGAAAAGTGCTCAAGCGTTTCAAATCGGAGATGCAGGAGATTCTGCAGGGGCAGAAGGTCTATCTTGCGCGCCTCAAGCGTATGGAAATCACCGCGATCGCCGACTCGTTCCGTGTGCAAACGCTGATGAATGCTAACTCCGCGGCCTGAGAACCGTACCGACTTCAGCACGGCGTCTCTCTTCGTCCCAACCCAGGATGTTTCCCACCAGATCGGCGGCTTCTTCCAGAATCTGCCTCGACAGCGGCGTAAGAACAGAGAGCGGTACGCGCCGGGTCGTCAGGTCCGAGAGTGTCATCGTCATCTCGTCCCGCGCCCCGCGAACCCACTCGGCCTTACAAAATGCAAGCGATGATACGATACGATCCGCCAGGGAGCGGTCACCTTCGACGATTTCGTGAACGGTCGTGACTTCCTTGCCGTATCGCAGGGAGAGGTTTGTTGCGAGCTCTTCGTCCATCCCGAGCGAGACTCCCCGCTTGATCGATTCGGCGAACCACGCCTCGAAGTTTCGCGGCGCCCATGGAAACGGTTCCGATTCGGTCGGGCGTTCACTGCTGTGTTTGCCGAGAACAGCCATCACGCGATCGACGATGAACGACGCATCGCGTCGCGCGGATGTAAGCTTGCCGCCCGTCGACGTCAGCACGCCATTCGACGAGTGCACGAGTTTCCATTCGCGCGTCACGTCACTCGGTGCGCGCTCGTTTTCATTCTGCAGCGCACGAATTCCGGCGAAGCGTCCGCAGATGTCTTGATCGCTCCAACATGGGACTTCAAGAAATTTGTTCGCGGAATCGAGGAGGTATTCGACGTCGGTTTCCGTCACCGAAACGTTGTCGGGGTTCCCGGAGAAGTCCGTGTCCGTTGTGCCGACAAGCGTTCTCCCGTACCACGGGATCATGAAGAACACGCGTTGTTCGTCAGGCGTCATCAGAAGAACGGCGTCGCTGGTGTGTAATGTCGGCATCACGAGGTGCGCACCCTTGACGAGGCGCAGATCCGTGCAGTGTTCCTGTCCGAGATTCGGCGCCCACGGTCCGGCCGTGTTCACGATCACCGATGCCTGGACGTCGATCGTGTCGGCGCCGAGCCGGTCGCGGACCGCAGCGCCGCTCGCCCGTTCACGGGTCGTGAGGATCTCCCGGACTTCCGCATGGTTGATGGCGACGACGCCGGCTCGACAGGCGCCGTCGACGATCTCGAGTGTGAAACGCGCGTCGTCGGTCTGGCAGTCGCCGTACGTGAACGCCTGTCGCAATCCGTCGCGCCTTAGAAACGGAAGTTCTTCGGCGACGCGAGCGCGAGAGAGTGATGAATGACGCGGGACGGGCTGGTTCCGGCCGGAAAGCAGGTCGTAGAGCCAGAGCCCGAGGCCCAGGCGCACGGGTCCGACGCGAGCGCCTTTGTACACGGGAAGGACAAAGCGCAGCGGGCGCACCCGGTGCGGTCCGAGCTCGGATAACCGCCGCCGTTCATCGAGAGAGACGCGGACCAGATTGAAGTCGCGATGCTCGAGATACCGCAGGCCGCCGTGTATCAGTTTCGTCGATGCGGATGAGGTTCCCGACGCCCAGTCTGATTTTTCGACCAGCGCGACCCGCAATCCACGGAGCGCCGCATCGTACGCGGTCCATGCACCATAGATCCCGCCCCCGATCACGAGAAGATCGAACGTCTGGTCGAGTGATGCGATGTCCCGCTTCAAGACGAGGCTTCCTCGATGCCGAGGTAATCGACGAGCCAGCCCGGTTTGTCGGTCATCATCGCGTCTACTCCCGCTTCCATCGCGCGCTTCACCTGCGCCTGGTTGTTGCACGACCAGGTCATGACACGCTTGCCGTGTGCGTGCATCCGGTCGACGAACGCTTTTGTAATCGTCCGGATGGGCGCATCGTATGCGTGGATGTGATCGTCAACTTCGCCGATGCTGGACGGGTCGTTCGTATTCAGCACGAGGTTCCAGTTGTCGTCGATCTCGTGCACCTGTCTAAGAACATCCTGGTCGAATGACAGAACAAACGTCGTGTGCACCGAATCGAGAGGAACCTCCTCGCGCAGAAGGTCCACCACCCTCCGCGTCAGTTCGGGAACCCGGCCGGCCTTGCGATCGTGCGCGTGGGCCTTGATTTCGACAAGAAGACGTGTGGCCTCACTGTATTTCTCGAGGACTTCAGCCAGTGTCGGCACGAGTTCGCCGCGAAAGGCCGGTCCCCAGGAGGCTCCCCAGTCCAATTTCCGAAGCTCGTCGGCGGAAAGATCCGATACGCGCCGCCGCCCGCCACCGACTTTCGAGAGCGTGATGTCGTGAAAAAGAACCGGCGTTCCGTCTTGTGTGAGCTGGACGTCGAGCTCGATGCCATCGATCGGATAGGCCCTCGCGGCTTTGAGCGCCGCCAGGGTGTTGTCGGGGGCTTCGTTGCGGGCGCCGCGATGGGCGATGAGCCACGGGTGCTTGTCGGGTCTAGTCATCGTCTTCCTGAGCGGGTTTCCGACGTCGTTTGATCATGCTCTGTTTTCGCTTCTCCCCGATCCGGCGTTCGACCGACGCCTTGGTCGGTTTTGTCTTCCGACGCGGCTCTGGTTTTTTCGCCGCCCGGCAAATCAACTCGAACAGTCGGTCGAGAGCGTCCTTCCGGTTCGCGCCCTGCGTTCGTTTTCGCCGCGCGTGAATTACGATGACACCATCGTCCGTGAGCTTCCGCCCGGCGAGTTTCATGAGCCGCTCCCGGACGCCGTCTGGTAGCGATGTCGTTCGTCGCGCATCGAACCGCAGTTGAACCGCCGTCGCCACCTTGTTCACGTTCTGGCCGCCGGGCCCGGACGACCGAACGAATTCGAACTTGATCTCGTCATCCTGGATCGATATTTCTGGTGTCACGTGAAGGTTGCCCATCATTCGACTTTCGGAAACGCAATCCTACCGGTAGTCCCGAATGGTGTAATTGTATGCCCCGAGGTTCATCAGAATGATCGTTATGATACGCTCGGACGCAAGAAGTGGTTCGCCCTGCGTAATCAAACGGAGTTTTTCATAGTAGTCGTGAATAACAGGATCCTCGATCGTGTTCTCGCCGCTGGTGATCGTCTCGATGTATCCCGATGGAAGCCGTCGCCCGAAGTGTCCGATACGCCACACCTCGCGTTGATCGGCGGGGAGCCGGGCGAGCAGCGGATCGCTGAGGCCGAAGCGGTCGAGGATAATTTTCTCCGTGCCCGCCCAGTAGCCAAAGTACCCCGTCGCAAGGCGTTCCTGCATAACCTCTTTCGACATGGAGAATGCGAATCCGTCAACGGCCCACTGGTGGTCGGGAAAAATGGGGCCGTCCACCGTCAGGTAGCGATGCAACGACCCCCGCACGTAGGAGCCGCGCTCGTCTGAGATGCCCATCGGATGCGGCGGAGTGTTCCGGTAGGGGACCGGGCTGTTTACCGGCGTGTGGGGATAGAAAAACATATACAGCACGCTTGCGACCAGCGCGATGGCGAGATCCATTCGTTGGGCGGGCCCGTACCACCGCACGAGCGCGATCAGGCCAACGAGAAACGCGTACGAAAGGAAGCGGCCCAGCATGAAATCCCCGCCGATGTATACGATATACGCCAGGTTCAGTACGATACCGGCGCCGAGGGCGCGACGTTCGTAGCGTTTCGACAGGAGAAGAACGACACACGCGAGGAGCGGGACCAGTGTCGTTACCGTGTCATACTTCAGGCCGATCCAGAGATAGCCAGCTCCCTGGCCCAGCATTCGCAGTCGGCTGATGCCGGACATGAGCTTCGCGAACGCCGTGTTCGGAAAGATGCTCCCATAATAGAGAAGGCTGAACACGGACCACACGACGAGGGGTGCGAGGGCTGCCGCGAGAAGGATCGCACAATGCCCGCGAGAGAATTCGCGACGGTGTGTCCAACCGGCCCAGAGGGTCGGAGGCAGAATCAGAGTCAGAAGGTCGTGCCGCACCACGATGAGAAGCCCGGCCGCGATAAGAAGGATCTGCAACGCGCGGGTTTTTCGGGCGGAAGACTCGCTCTCATCGAATAAACGGAAAAAAAACAACAGCCAGGTTGCGATCAACAGGTACGCGAGGGGGTTTTCGAGTCCGGATGTTGTGTAGTCAAAAAAGCCGATAGAAGAAACAAGAACGGCCATCACCAGCAGCCACCTCAAGTTGTCCTTGAGGATCGTGCGAATTATAATGAGCGTCGGCACGAAAACCAGCGCCGATGCCGCAATGGCGTTTACGAAAACATTTTCGGAGAAAATCCGGAAAACGGACAGGTAGCCGAACCACAATGGGCTCGTGAACACTTGAACGCGTTCGTGCGGATTCCATCGCGGGCCGTTGCCCGCGAACAGCTGTTCGATGCTTCTGAATGTTATGTACGCGTCGTCTGTGACCCAGGCAATTTTGAAGAAGATGCCGACTACAAAGGCGGCTCCGGCGAAGCCGGCGATGGTGAGTGTGTGTCTCGATATCATCGATCGTGTTCGAACGTTCAAAATACTCGCCGACCCGGCGAGGCTCATTGTGCGGCAGTGTATTTGAATCCCCCGACGGGTGTCCATCCACGAATCTCACCACGGGGAATGGGGCCGGGTGACCCGGGCAGGGGTTGCGCCGGCCCCTTGCCCGAACGCCAGAAAAATTGTAATATTCTCACGCTCTTCTCTACTGACCGGTATACAGTTGCGGCGTTTTTGAGGATCCAGGAAGAATGCTACACTTATATGTGACAAAGAGTTATCGGCGTCTGGAGGGCGCGCGTCGCCAGAAAGGAGGCCCTCGATAGTAAGCGATCACCCTTCCGAATCGGCCTGACCAGGCCAGAAGGTTAATTGAGATACGAGTCACATTCAGGACCAAGGAGATGAAA
Organism: bacterium; assembly: GCA_027296025.1. Taxonomy (GTDB): domain Bacteria; phylum Krumholzibacteriota; class Krumholzibacteriia; order WVZY01; family WVZY01; genus JAPUJU01. The sequence continues at coordinate 334 of JAPUJU010000378.1, read as the reverse complement.
CGATGAAAACGCTCAGAATTCCCATTCTGGTGGTCATGGCACTGCTGATCACCAGCTCTCTCGCCTTCGCACAGGGTAACCCGTGTAACCCGTGCGCGATGAAGGGGAAGACGTTCCACCTGGACGACCCGATGGGTCGGAACACCGTCACGTTCAAAAGCGAAGCACCGCTCGAAGACATCATTGGGTCATCGAACAAAGTTTCGGGCTACCTGAACTTTGATCCGAAGAACCCGACCCGTGGCGGGCACGGAAAGATCACCGTGTCGGCGACCGCATTCAATACCGGTATCCCGCTTCGTAACGAGCATCTCCGCAGCGAGCCGTGGCTCAA
>JAPUJU010000377.1 GCA_027296025.1 bacterium | reverse complement strand
TCTCTCGCGCTCTCAGACCGGAGCGGGAAGCGGGTGGTCGCTGACTCCGCAGTCGATCACGGGGCTGCGTATTCGGTGTACTTCACCGACCCATACGGGAACGCGTACGAAGTGACGACATACGACACCGACTCCGTGAAGGCCGGCCGGTAGGAGGCCGGATCGCTGAGCTCCCCATCATGTCGACTGCCAAAAGGATTCTCCTGGTTCGGCCGGACCGTATCGGCGATGTGGTGTTGGCTACGCCGCTGATCCGTGCGATTCGTGATACGTTGCCGAATTCCTACCTGGGTGTGATGGTACGGCCGTACGCAAGAGACGTCCTTCTGGGTAACCCCCGTCTGAACACGATTCTCCTCGATGACCCCACCGGTGACGATGCGGGGGCGAGCGGCTTTCTTCGCCAGGTTGCGACGTTGAGAAAACACCGCTTCGATACGGCTCTTCTGTTGCTGCCGACCCGGCGGCACACGTGGATGGCTTTTCTTGCGGGGATCCCGACTCGCATCGGTGTCGGTTGGCGCCCCTACCACGCGTTGACCTTCATGCGAACCGTGAGCCGAGACAAGTACAGGGATCTCAGACATGAAGCGGACTACTGCATGGACCTGGGGCGCCGGATTGGAGTCTATTCGACGAACCTGACGACCGAAGTGTTTCTGACCGACGAAGAACGCTCGGACGGCCGCCGCCGGCTCGAGGCAGCCAACGCGGGCCCGCTTGACGGGCACATCCTGGTCGGGATTCATGCCGGCTCGGGCGGGTCCGCACCGAACTGGCGGCCCGACCGCTATGCGAAGCTTGCCCGGCAGCTCATTGATCGCTTCGGTGTGACAGTTGTGCTCACGGGAGCACCCGTGGAGACGGGACTTGCCGCACACTTTGCAGGACTGGGGGAGAGCGTGATCGACATGATAGGGCTTCCCACGCTGCGGGACACCGCTGCGGTGATCTCTCAGCTGTCCGTGCTGGTTTCGTCGAGCACCGGGCCGATGCACATCGCTGCCGGCCTCGGCGTTTCCACTCTGTCGATGTTCTGCCGGCTTCCCGCCCGCCGCCCTGAGCTCTGGGGCCCCCTCGGAAACCGTTCCGAAGTCATCATGCCGCCCGAGGGAGTCTGTCCGGGACGATGCCCGGGCGGAGCCGAGCATTGTGAATTCAGGGAAGGCGTTGACGTTGACGTTGTGGTGGATCGCATCGCATCGCTTCTGGAAAACCCCGTTTCGGGATAGCTGCGCCAGGCGGAGAGCGTAACAAAATCTTCGTGTACCGCTTGCACTTCGGATGGCTGTTCATTATAGTACCCGTGCCCCAGTAAATATCAATCCCTTGCGTGTGCAGAGCGTGTGTAATCCCCGCCGGCGGTCGTCGTGGCCCGGTGTTCAGTCACGGAGACGCGCGGGTGGTGGGTTTTGGTGGTTTCGGAGGTGAATCGGCATGCGCCGGGTAGCGATCCATTCATTGATTGTCATATTAGCAGTGTTCATGTCCGGGTGTTTCACCCACCTTCGTTCCGTGCGCCCTTCCGGATCGGTCGTGCAGGAGTTTCATGTCGCCGATTCGTTCGCCGAGTCGTGGGAAGGGCTACTCGAAGGTGTGATGGTGATGCGTCTCCCGATCGAGACGGCCGACAAAGACGTCGGCATTATTACGACGAGCTTCGTACGGATGACGCCCGCCGAAGCCGCGAAGCTTTCGTACCACTCCGCGGTTTACACGTATGAGCTGCTCGATTACTGCCAGTATCGAGTGACCATCCACGTGAAATCGGAAGCCGAGAACCAAACGCGCATTCGCATCAATCCCTATTACGAGGGGTTCTACATCGAAGAGGGCGCATCGAAACCGATTGTGCTCCGTTCGAATGGCTCACTGGAACAGAAGATCATCGATCGGCTTTCACAGCCCGCGGAAAACCTTAGCTCCACCCGATAGGGACGCTCCCGCCCGTCTCGTCGCTGAAGCAGGAGACGCGTGTTCGGTCCCGCCGGAAAGCTCCGCTAACTTCCCCATAGATGCGCCCGTGGCGAACCTCCCCCTTTGGACTTTTCGTTCTGCAACTCTTGCGGTATCCTTCCCGTAGGAGAATGAGAAACGGTTGGAGACGCCATGATCAAATGGGTCGTAATAATCGTGGCCCTGCTTCTTTCCGGCATGCCGGCTGGAGCCGAAGAAAAGAGGCCGTCAGCATGGCCCGGACTGCACCTCGGCAACCGCACGGCGAGCGGAGCTGCAATGTATACGGGGTCTCTGTTCGGGATGCCGATGGGGGACGTGGGGATTCTGGAGGGATACCTGCAGCGTTCCGCAGCCGGCTCCGCGCAATCCAGCCTGTCTCTTCAAGCCGGGCGCCTCTACGGTTTCGAGCGTTTCGAACTTTCCACCTTGGACTGTGCGATCTACGGGGCCGGCGCTGCGACGACGATGGGTATGTTTCTCGGGGCCGTGGGAACGACGCTCGGACTGTTCGACGAACAGACCGCGTGGGCAATCATCGGTGCCAGCGCTCTCGCCGGTGCGACCTACGGCGTGACCGTGAACGCGAATGACTCCGATTACCGGATCCGCTACCGTTGGGATCCTGACCGATAGGGCGTCGGTCGTTTTTCTCTTACCCTCTTGTTTCGATCGTATCTAAATACGATTGTGGTATCTTGACGTCCGATGACAACAACCATTCGGACGGACACCGGAGGCCGATGACGTGCTGGAGAGCGCGCAGATAAAGCAGGCATTGCAGACCATCCCCGACGTCGGGGGAGGTGGCGATATCGTGGCTGCGCAACGCGTGGCGAACATCGAAATCAAGGGCGATGTGGTCAAACTGACGCTGATGCTTCCGGCGGAGAATGCCGGAGAGATCGAACGCATTGAAGACGCATGTTTCGATGCGGTGTCTGCGATCGCGGGCGTGAAAGACGTGACCGTCGTAACGCGGAAAGCTCCCGGGAGTCCCCAACGGCAGCCCGGACCACCCCGGACCGGTGACCCTTTCGATTCGCAGGCGCCGATTCCGGGAGTGAAGCACATTATTGCGGTCGCGAGCGGTAAGGGCGGTGTGGGCAAGTCGACGGTGTGTGTCAATCTCGCACTGGCACTGAGCGCGCGGGGCGCGCGAGTCGGGTTGATGGACTCCGACGTGTATGGTCCGAGCCTGCACATTCTGCTTGGCGTTGACGGGCGCCCGCGGCGCGGTCACACGAAGGAGTTGAGTCCCCTCGAGAAGCACGGTGTGAAACTCATGTCGCTCGGTTTTCTGACGGATGACTCGAGCCCGGTCATCTGGCGTGGTCCGATTGTCACGGGTGTCGTAAAGAAGTTGCTCCAGGATGTCGACTGGGGCGAGCTCGACTATTTGATGATCGATTTGCCCCCGGGTACGGGAGATGTGCAGCTCACCCTCGCACAGACCGTTCCGATCACCGGAGCGATCATCGTGACGACGCCGTCCGAGCTCTCGCTTGTCGATGCAGAGAAGGGACTTCGTATGTTCGAGCAGGTCCACGTGCCGGTGTTTGGGATCGTCGAGAACATGAGCACATTCGTCTGCCCGCACTGCGGAGAAGAAACGGCGATCTTCGATTCCGGCGGTGGAGCCAAGATTTCCAGCCGCACCAGCACTGATGTCATCGGCAGAATACCGCTCCACCCGGACGTTCGGGCCGGCGGGGACACGGGTCGTCCGATCGTAGTCGCAGACAGAAACTCGCCGATCACCGGCGCGTTCTTCTCCATCGCCGATAAGATTCTCGAACGGTACCCGAAAGCCTGATGGCCGGCAGCCCCAGGAAGAACTCCGACGAACTCCTTGCGCGGCGTATCAAGGATCTCGAACTCCTCGAGAAGTCCAGTCACGCACTCAATTCCACGCTGAACTTCGACCGGCTCGTCAACGTCATACTGAAGATTGTCGGGGATGCGCTCAATGTTGAAACCGTTTCTATTCTTTTTTTCGACGAGAAGAAAGAGAACATGGTGTTCGAGGTGGCGCGAGGCAAGCACCGCCGTTCGATCGAGGGTGTCCGGATCCCGGTTGGGGAGGGTGTTGTCGGTTGGGTGGCGAAACACCAGCGGCCGGCGATCGTCAATGACATCAAGAAGGACAAACGCTATTCGCGCCGGATCGAAAAGGCACTCGGCCTGAAGGTGCGTTCGATCCTCAGTATTCCTCTCAGGCAACGTAACCGGTTCATCGGTGTCATCGAAGCAGTGAACCGCCGTGGCAAAGAGCCGTTTACACAAGACGACCTCCACTTGTTCATGGCGCTCGGCGACCACATCGCGACGGCGCTGGACAACGCGCGCCTTTACCGCGAAGCGGAGCGTGGGCGGCTGGAGCATTCGGTGCTTTACAAAATCAGTGTGGCGCTCGGCAAGTCGCTCACGCTTGATGAAGTGCTCAACGAGATTCTCAAGGGACTCAAGAAAATTCTCCATTACGATGCGGCTGCAATCTTCGTCCTCGACCGTAAAGAGCGCGAAATCGTAAGCCACCTGCACCACGGTTACGATCCCGAGAAGGAGAAGAAGTTGCGCCTCAAGATGGACGAGGGCATCGTCGGTTGGGTGGCGCGCAAGAAACGGGGAGCTGTTGTCGGTGATACGCGGCGGGACGAACGGTACGTCAACGTTCGGATCGAGACGCGGTCGGAGATCGTTGCGCCGATGCTCATCCGGGGGAAGGTTGTCGGGGTGGTCAACTTGGAGAGCAACCAGGTCGATGCGTACCGGGAACCGGATTTGAACCTGCTCACCACGTTTGCCATGCAGGCGGCCGTGTCCATCGAGCGGGCGAGGCTTTCCCAGGAGGCGCGGGAGAAACGGGGAATTGTGAGGGAACTTCGGCTCGCACGCACCATCCAGCAGTTTTTTACACCCAGAAAATCCCAGAAGTTGGGCCGGTTCACCCTGACCGGACGAAATTATCCGTCGCTCGAACTAAGCGGCGACTACTTTGACGTCTTCCCCCTGAAAAAACCGTACACGCTATTTGCGATTGCCGACGTGGCCGGCAAGGGCGTTCCCGCGTCGATCATCATGTCCTGTTTTCGGGCGACGCTTCATACGGCCGCGCCGTATTTTTACAGTGCCCGGGACATCGCCATCCGCGCGAATGAGATTCTCCTGGAGACCGTCCGCCCCCACGATTTCGTCACGGCCTTCATCGGCGTTTTGAACCGTGAGACGGGTGATGTGACCTATTGCAACGCGGGACACAACCCGGCCATCCTCATGTCCCCCAACGGGAAGCATCGTTTGCTCGAAACGGGCGGCCCGATACTCGGTGTTCTAGATAACATTCAGCTCCAGCAGGGCGCATTCCAGCTCAAAGACGAGCTCCTCTTCATCTACACCGACGGGACGACCGATGCGACGAACCCGGCGGACCAGCCGTTCGGCCAGGCACGCCTCCTGAAGTTCCTTCGCGCGAACCGGTCCCTTGCCCCGACCCGTTTGTGCAAGGAACTCTTCAAACACCTCAAGGACTACATGGATGAAAGCGAACAGATCGATGACGTAACGTTCCTCGTTCTGAAGAAATAATTCACCTCAACAGCGAACATCCCTTCCTTACCTTGCCTTCCCCGACACCATTGCGCGCGATAGGGCGTTTCAGGGTGGGCACGTCGATTGCATTATCCCCAGGCGATACAGGAGGTCCATGCCCGACGAGGGCCGACCGTGAAGCATCCCGTATCATCAGCGATTCTCTAAATCCGCAAAGCAATCTCTTCACATACTTCGATTCTCGAAAGCGGCCTGAAACGTGAGAAATATTCTGCACGCATTGCTGGCGTTATTGCTCTGGGTTGTCTTTGGCTTCTACTGGTACCTCGTGATGAGTCGCGGGATGAGCCAGGATACCAAAACGGCCATTTTCACGCTGTCGGCTCTGTCGATTCTCAGCGCGCTGGGTATGATCACCTGGATCTATCACAACGTGCGGATCTACCGAAAACTGGGCCGGCGAAGCGCCCGTAGAGCGAATGTGAGTGTTCCGTCATTCGATTACATGGGCCGCTGGGTTGCGATCCAGGACCTCAAAAAGTTGAGGGCCACCAACCACATCGCCGTCGAAGTGAAGACGACCCTGCACAAGAACCGGCTGATCGAAGAAAAGATCTTTCGTGCGGTTCCGGTGCTGCGGCCACCAGCGGTGCCACCGGCTTAGATATGGACATCATAACCGTTCTCGAATCCATTCAACGCAGCCCGATCTATCTGGTCGTGTTGATATTCTTTGCGTGGTACCCAATCTTTAGCAGCGCGATGTGGGTCTTTACATCTATTGTGTTTTTTTTCCGCCGGGAACGCAAAAAACCGGTCTTCGATCACCGGTACGTGCCACCCGTCACCGTTCTAATTTCCGCATACAACGAGCAGGACCACATCCAACAGACGATCGAGGGGTGTCTTGCAATCGACTACCCGAACTACGAAACCCTTGTCGTTGATGATGGGTCGACGGACGGGACCTCATCGATTCTTAGAAAGTTCTCCGATGGGGGCGCGATCCGGCTCGTCACCAAACTGGCAAACGAAGGAAAAGCGATGGCGCTGAACGACGCGATTCCGCTCGCCAACGGCGAAATCTTCCTGATGATCGATGCGGACGCCGTCCCCGATCCCGGCGTGCTCAAGGCAATGGTGCCGCATTTCAAGTCGTCTCGTGTCGCCGCAGTAACCGGGAACCCACGAGTCGCGAACCGGCATAGCCTGCTCAGTAAGCTGCAGGCGATCGAGTTTTCATCGATCGTTTCGCTCCAGCGCCGGGGGAGCAGAATCTGGGGCAAGCTGCTGACAATCAGTGGCGTTGTGGGTGCGTTTCACCGGACCGCGCTGCTCGATGTCGGCGCATTCAGTCCGGACATGGCAACAGAGGACATCGACCTGACGTGGAAACTGCAGCGACGGCACTACGATATACGCTACGAACCCAGGGCGATCGTGTGGATGCGTGTGCCGGTGAGCGTTCGTGGACTCTGGCGGCAGCGGTGCCGCTGGTCGGAAGGGATGGGACAGGTGCTTCGTCGGCATGCGAAAGGCGTGTTTTCCTGGAAGTGCCGCCGCCTGTGGCCCGTGATGATGGAATCAGTGCTGTCGATTTTCTGGGCATATGCGTTCATCGGACTGACGTCGCTCTGGGCGTTTTCCTACGCGATGGGTTATCCTCCTGTCGGCGCATCGCCAATTCCGAATTACTGGGGGATGTTGATCGGCTCGATGTGCCTTCTGCAACTCCTTGTAGGAATGCTGCTCGATCGCAAGTACGACCGGAACCTTCCCTGGTACTACGTTTTTGCCGTTCTCTACCCGTTAATCTACTGGGTCTTCATGGCCGTAGTCAGCGTCGTTTCGACGCCGCGCGGTCTTTTCAGAGCGCAGCCGGAACTGAAACCAACGAAATGGAAACCGGTGCGCGAGGTCGGTTAGCGCGGCCAGCGCACAGGACAAGAGAGAAAACAATGAAATTACAACAAGTCGTCGCACTGATTCTCGGCTTCATCTTCATGGTGTTCGCCATCTATGTTCGCGCGGAGGTTCCCGAGCCTCCGGCGGGCGAGCTCGTCGACCAGGCGCGCCTCGCTGCCGGCAACGACCGTCACCGCCAGTCGATCGATCTCTATTCGCAAGCCATTGCCGAAGATTCGAGGAGGGCGCCCATCGTCGCATACGAGCTTGCCCGTCAGTACACTTGGGCCGAGAAGACCGACTCGGCGCTTTACTGGTTTGACGTGTTTCTCGATGCCCACCCCGACAACCTGGATGCGCGCATCGGTCGTGCCCTGGCGTTGAACTGGGGCGGGCGGCACGCCGAAGCGGACACTGCCTATACGGACATGCTCGAAGATGCCGGTGACCGGCGAAACGAGGTGCTGCTCGGTCTTGCCAAAGTGAAGTTGTGGCAGGGCGATTATTCGTCCGCCGAGAAGCACTACATCGAAGTTCTCGAGACCGAGCCCGAGAATGTCGAGGCGCAGATCGGTCTGGCGGAAACCACGAACTGGGCGGGCAAGAACCACAGTGCCACCGCGATGTTCGACACGATTCGCTCGGGCGACCGGACAAACTTGGATGCGACCGTCGGCCTTGCCTGGGCGCTGCATTGGACCGGCGAGACCGGCGAGGCGATTCGCCTGCTCGACCAGAACCCCGATAACTCTGACGTGGCTCTCGCCCGGACGGCGATTGAGTCCGAT
>JAPUJU010000376.1 GCA_027296025.1 bacterium | reverse complement strand
TACGCTCATCGTCGGCCGCGACAACTGGGTCCACGGCGATTCCATGATTCTCTACCTCCACGACAACCGCATGGATTCGCTGCGAGTCGGCGGTAACGCGGCCAGCGAGTTCTACCCGGTGAGCCCTGACAGAGTAGAAAGCAACTACGCCGAGGGCGACGCCATGTTTTTTGTCTTCGAGCGTGACTCGCTTTCGTACGTGAAAATCGTTGGTGATGCAAAGGGCGTCTATCGATACATCAACATCGGAAAGAATGAGACCGCAGACTCGCTTCGGGCGGAGATCGATACGTCGCTCACGTACAGACCGTTTCACAAGGAAGCAGAAATTGTCGCCTACAACGCGGACACGATCCGTTATTTTGCGCGCGATCGTGACCTGATTCTGGATTCCGACTCGCGCCTTGCGTTCAACAGGCGCACGCTGCTGGCCGACCGGATTCTTTTTGATGTGGAAATGCAGCTTCTCGATGCGACGGGTTCACCGATTCTCATAGATGGTCAGGACAAATTCTACGGAGAACAGATGAACTATGATCTCGAAAGCGGCATCGGGCTCATCCAGGATGGACAGACCCAATTTCTCGAGGGCTATTACCAGGGCGAGGATGTTGCCACCGTTGGTAACGATGTGATGAAACTCTGGCGTTCCACGTACACGACGTGCGACCTGAAGGAACCACACTACCACTTCAGGAGCAACTCCATGAAGGTGTACATCGACGACAAAGTTGTAACGGGGCCGGTTGCCCTGTACATTGGCGACACGCCCGTTTTCGGCTTGCCGTTCTTTTCCGAGAACATTCACCGGGGCAGAAGCTCGGGTATCCTGCGCCCCGATTTTGAGTTCGGCGTGAACAGCCGCACGGGGCGCTTCATCCGGAATATTGGCTACTACTGGGCAACCAACGATTATATGGATTTTCACTTTATCGCGGACTTCAACGAGAACGAATCGTTCCGTGGGCAGCTCCTGAACCAGTACAGGAAACGGTACGCATACAACGGCAACATCAATTTGCAGTGGTTCAGGAATATCGACGGCGATCCGAACACAACGTTGAAAAGCGAGTGGACCGCGTCGGCCAGGCATACCCAGCCGGGGCTCCTAGGCGAGCGATCCAACTTCACATCCGACCTTCGCTTTGTCAGCAGCGATATCGCCCCGAAGGCAGTCAGCACACTCGATGACGTCGAGAACATCATCGATCGACGGATCGAATCGCGTGTGACCCTGAGTAAATCATGGGACAAAGTTGGGTTCAGCGCCTCAGCGCGACGAGTACAGCTCCTCGATGTGAGCGACCCGAGGACGGTCAATCTTACTACGGTATTCCCGCAGCTCTCTCTTTCGATCCCGTCGAGGACGTTGTACTTCGGGGAGAAAACCAAGTCTGGAGATCGACCGTTTCTCGAGAGGATACTCGACAACATTCGTTACAACCCGGGGCTGAGTGGCAGTCGGGTCGTCAACACCAGCGATTCGCTGTCGACGGAACAAGTGACGGTCGACGGTTCTATCAGCCTCAGCAGTCACCCGAAGTTTGGGTTTATCAACTTTTCCCCGTCCGTATCGGCTACCGATAATTACACACGAACGAGCCAGGACTTTGCGGCCTTCTCGTTCATGGATACGACCGGTACGGTAAGCGTGCCGGCGAGCCAGATCGTTACGGACGAGAACGACTTCAACTGGAACTTCGGTATCGGTGCGAACACGAACATATACGGAACGTTCTATCCCACGATCGGAAGGCTCCGTGGAATCCGTCACACGATTCAGCCGGGTGTCCGCTATTCGTACCGGCCGGGCAGGAACGGAGCGCGCGAGACGGAGTCAATCGGGCTTTCCCTTAGCAACGCCTTCGACATCAAGATTCAGGACGGCGATGAAGAAAAGAGACTTGCCGGTGTGTTCATCTGGTCACTCGGTTCGAGCTTTAACCCGAACGCCACTGGCCGGAAGGGCTTTTCGACGGTGTCGAGTAACATGAACCTCAGACTCTTCGGTACGAATATCTCGATGAACCAGTTGTTCGAGCCGTACCTGTGGGATGTGCTCAGCACGTCGGTAACATCGTCATTCGGGTTTCGCGGACGCCACGAACTCGGGAGCTCTTCAAAAGTGGATACGCGCGAACTGAATGTTGTCGCGGCCGACACGACGAAGGCGAGGCGAAGCCAGGAATCAACCGCCGGCCAATCTGAATATGACACGGACGAACTCGATGAAAGTCTGGGAGAAGGACTGCCGTGGAGCCTGACCGCGGCGATCAGCTACTCGCAGGCCCAGAATTCGACTCCACGCTCAACGCTGAACTTGAATGGCTCGATCAACATCACTAGATTCTGGCTCGTAAACTACTCCGCCCAGTATGACGTGGTCAACCAGGACCTGCTCGGCCAGCGCTTTGAGATAACGCGTGACCTTCACTGCTGGCGGATATCCTTCATTCGCCAGCAGTTCGTCGACAACTGGGAGTTTTACTTCAGAATCAACCTGGTTGCCCACCCCGAAGTATTTACGGAGCAAGGCAATCGAGGACTCGGGTCAACCTCGTTCAACTCGCCATACAGCTTCTAGTCCGACTTCCTCCAAGAGCACGGAGGAAAACTCAACCCCGAAAAACCCTCATTCTTACAGGGCAAAAACCAGAAAATTCATTGACAGTGTTTTTGAGACACGGCTAAATTGCCAGTAGACACAGGAAGGAGGTGAATTGTGAACAAAACAGAACTCGTTGACAAGGTGGCAAAGAAAACGGGCTTTACGCTGAAAGACTCCAAGCTACTCGTTGACGCAATTTTCAGCACAGTACCGAAAGAAGGCATCATCGCGTCTGAGTTGAACCGCGGGAACAGGGTGCAGATCACGGGCTTCGGAACCTTCCAGATTCGGAAGCGGAAGAAGCGGGAGGGCCGAAACCCGCAGACGGGTGAGCCGATCCAGATCCCGGCGTCGCGTTTTCCGGCATTCTCCGCCGGCCGGTCGCTCAAGGACCGCGTTCGTAAATAGACATCAATCGCGAGGGGTTGCGTATGGGCGGGGCTGTGGCCCCGCCCTTTTTTTGACACACCCGAGGGGAAGACTTGTATAAGTAAGTAGCCAAGGCCGGCTTGCCGCCCCTGCTGTTGTTTGCTACGTTTGAGCCGGGTGGAGTCGCCCCCCAACGATCATGCTTCGACACATGCGAGAACGCCGTTTGTTTTCCACCACGTTCGCCGCTGTATGGGCAAATCTTTTCTTCGTAATTTTCGTAAGTATACCGTCGCCGGGACTGGCTGAGCGGACAGCGAACAATTTCCTCATCCCGGGCGTGGATTTCTCTCGCCTGGTCTTTCGAGAGGGCGCGTGGTGTCGCTACCTGGTCGCCGATGAAGCGTTGGGACAGGTCGACACCACCGAGGTCTACGTCGGCGTTTCCGCCCGGGAGGAGACCGATCGGGGTACGGCCTGGTGGGTGGAAATCGAGACTCGCCCCTACATCGGCGATCGAGAGGATCACCAAGTGCTGAAACTACTGGTCCTTGAGAAGATTACTCATTTCTCGGTGGATGATTCGCTTGGTAGGTTTGTCCTCAGACTCTATATTAGGAGCGGTACACGTCCGGTCCGGGAAGAGGATCCCCTCCGGTACGAGGACTTTTCGCTGGTAAGCCCCACAACGGACGCTCCGTGGGATTTGAAGTCGGGTGTCCTGGCCGCCACGCCGGCCGGCAGATTCACTTGCGAACGAAAAACCCGAACTGTCCGAAAAGACAGAGAGATTCCCACGGGTAACGTCATACTGATTATACGAGCGGAAGATAATTACGCGGTCTGGTTCTGCGACGAGATTCCCGTGTTTCGGATGGCCAGATGTGAGATCAGCAGGATTCGAGAGACACGGACTGAGCCCAGAATTGCAGGAATACCGGCTTCAGGCCGGAAGGAGTCGAGAACGACGGCGGAGCTTATCGCCTATGGTTTCGATGCGAAGTCCATCCTCTTCATCGACCCGGCTCCGTAAAGGAAGAAAGGACAAACCGATGCGACGCTACTGGGAATTCTCCCTGATCAGCTTGCTGATATTCGCAGTGGCCCCACCCCCGCATGCGATCGCCGGCCCGGCACGGGCCGTCAGAGTCAACGCCTACGACACGCAGCCCGAGGTCGAGAGAACCCGCATCTACATTCACTCGGCCACCGCGGACACGAAAAAGTTTGCCGAGCTCCGTCGGCGGCTCGTCGAAGGTGGAGCCGTTCATGTGAACTACTTCGAACCTTCCCTTGTGGTGTGCGAGATCCCGATGACGTCACCGCTCGCCGAGCTTCTCGCCGATCCCGAGTTCACTTATTTCGAGGAGTCGTTTGTCGGACCGCAGATGGCGAGCCCGGCGTCCGAAGAAATCAACCAGGTCAAAGCCGCCTACGACCGTGTGGAAGCGGTACTGGACCTCCAGAAGTCGGGGAAGTGGCGGGAGGGGTTTTCCGACGTCGTCATCCAGGTCCCGGCGGATGTCGTGCGCGAGTCGAGACGCCCGCAGCAGACGCCCGCGCCCGGAGAGGTCGCCTCTGTGTCACCTGGAATCCAGCAGGGCGCCGAGATGATGATCGGCGACATCGCAGTGAACGTCATTTATCCGGAAAGCGACGGGACGGGTGATCCCAAAACAGAGACGTGGACGGAGGACGAACTTCGGGATGTCTCCCAGGGCGTGGTCACCGCCATGCTCTCGTTCCAGCAAACGTGGGCCTACATATCCATCAATTTCACGTTCGACTTCAGGAAACGGGTTCGAACCCGGTACGAACCCATCATCCACACCTTAGACGATGACTATCTGTGGATCGCCGACTGTATGGCAAACTTGGAACCTGAGGGTTTCACGGGGCGCGATGAATCGCTGGCCGTCCACGCGTTCAATACTTCCAAACGAGGCGGCCCGAACCCGCCGGACTGGGTGTTCACGATTTTCGTTGCCGACGGCAGTAGAGAAGGCGGCAAGTTCCGCGGGGCGCCGTACACTGCCTATGCGCAACTCGGCGGGCCCTACAACGTGATGCCCTGGCCCGCCAACCCGAATGTCAACCCGCACTTCCTCGACGACATCACGCTCTTCGCCAACATCATGATGCACGAGACGATTCATATTTTCTGGGGATTGGATGAATACCCGGGTGCACCAAGTCAGTGCTCGTCGCGTTCGGGGTACCTCAATTACCAGAATCGCAACAAGGTGGATTATCCGCCCGGAAGTGATGTGCTTACCGGGTGCCCGACATATGTCAACTGTCTCATGTGGAACGGGCGTACAGACCAGGGCCAGCCATTGTGCTTCTACACGGCCGGACAGGTGGGCACCGTCGACGCGAACGAGAACGACATCCCGGACATTTTCGATATGCCCCCGACCGTCGAATTTGCAGGCGGTAACAGAGTCGAAATCGAGGAGGCAAGCTACGCGATCGACATGAAGGCGATCTCGTTGCCGGTTCCCAATCAGAACCCGTTTCAGAATGACGCGGTGGACTACGCGGCGCCCCTCAGGAGCGCATCGTTCAGCGTTAACGGCGTTGGCCTGACGTTTCTTCGGCCGCTTGACGGCAAATGGGATGAAACGGAAGAAGACCTGGTTTTTCAACTGAGCGGCCTCAGTCCGGGAGTGACGACGGTTCAGGTTGCCGTGCGGAACGCGTATGGAAGGGTCGGCGTCGAAATCTTGGAAATCAACTTCGTCGGTATCA
>JAPUJU010000375.1 GCA_027296025.1 bacterium | reverse complement strand
ACATCTTCGAAGCAAATGCTTTCCTCGAAAACGGCCCTGCGCTTCCCCCGCGATGCCTCAAGCGGCTCGGCAGGAAGATCCAGCAGCTCGAACACGCGGTGCGCGGAAGCAACTCCTTCTCGAACCGGATTGTTCAGCTTGCTGATCGCCTTTACCGGCGCGATGACCCAGATCATCGCCGCAACGAAAAGCATCAGGTTCTCGGGACTGATCGCTCCTGTCAGAACAAGATTACCGCCGTACCATAGGATCGCGACGATCGCCGTTGTGCCCAGGAGCTCCGAGGTCGGCGAAGTGACGGCTCCCCAGAGTTTCATCTTCACGAACTGTTTCAGGTACGAAAGATTGAATTTGTTGAATCGCCCTTTTTCATATTCGCCCATGTTGAATGCCTTGACGACGCGCACACCGGTAATGCTCTCCTCCAGAAGGGCGGTCATGTCGGCCATGCCCTCCTGCGCGCGAAAGCTCCGCTTCTCGAGGCGTTTCCCAATCAAGTTTATTAGAATCATGTTCGTCGGAATCACAACGAACGTAAGCAGGGACAGCTTCCAGCTGACGGCGAGCACGACACCGAGCCCGATCACCATCATCAACCCGTTACGAACGACGCTTGCCGGTACGCCGATGGCGATACCGCGAAGCATCGTTACGTCGTTCGTCATTCGCGAGATGATGTGTCCTGTTTTTTCGCGTTCGAAGAACGTAATGGGAAGGTTCTGCAGGTGACCGTACACATCGCGCCGGAGCGAAAACAGCACCTTCTGTTCGAGATACTCCGTAAGGAAGATATCCATGAACCCCAATATATTTTTCACGAAAAACAGAAAAATGAGTATCACGCAGAAACGGAGCAGTCTCTCGCGACGCTCGCCGGCGTACATCTTCCCTTCGAACCAGTCCTGCGCGTTCGTCTTGAGCTTCTCGATTCCCGCAGGAAGTGCAATACCCCGGGTAATATCGTTCCCGTCGTCCCTACCGACCTCGACCGGCTTATCGTAGAGCACGATCTTCAGGAACGGATGGACCATGGCCAGCGACAACCCGCTCAGTGACGCAAATATGGTCACTACGACGAAGAGGATCGCCATTTTCCGCCAGAACGGCAGCACGTACTTCAACAATCGAAGATAGGCACTCATAACACACAATCCCTAAAGAGGACGCGTTTATACTACACGGGTGAGATGGAGGAGGGTATCGATTTTTGACTTGAACTCATCAAGGGAAACCTTCTCTCCCTTGACACCTTGTACAATCTGCACCCACGGGGATCCCTTCGGCAACCAGTTCGACGTATCGTGACGCGTGAAGAGACCAATCGTGGGAATCTTCATTTTCACCCCGTAATGGAAAAAGTCCGTATTTCCCGCCAAAAATAAGTCGGCGCGAGAGAGGAGCGCAAGTCCTTCCTTCGCGTTGTTGGGCTCGAGGCTTAAGACGTCGGCGTCCAGGTTCGAACGAAAAGCGGCCAGACGTTTCCGATCCAGATTGTTGGAAAGAACAAGAACCTTCATGTTCATCTCGAGCGCGAGCTGGTCGACGAGGTAGCGGAACGTCGACTCCGCGATCCGGTGGTTTCCCTTTCCAACGCCGGGATCTACGACGATAAGCTTCACGTCCTTCTGCGGTTTGTGAAAATGAACTTGCTGCTTCGCCCAGTTGAGGTCGTGCTCGGGGAGTGACCACGCCGGCAATCCATTGTGGGGATTCATCGCGAGCGCGGTGAGAAACGCTTCGACTCGCGCCCCCTCATAGATGCCGTCGCTCGACGCTTTCACTTCGCAGTTGATGAACGGGAACGTGCGCGCACTCGTAAACCCAATTCGAATCTTCGCGCCGGTAGCAAGAGCGAGAACGGAACGCGCGAAGTTGAACTCCGATCCGAGAAGGAATGTGACGTTGAAGTGGCGGACGCGGACACGATTGACGAGTTTCAAAAACGTCGTTGATGACAACGACAGGTGGGAGGGTTCGTAACTGATCATTTCACTGATTTGCGGCATCGCCCGAACCAGTTCGCTGTTGCCCTCGCGAACCAGGAACGTGAAACGCATTCCGGGGTATCGCTCTTTCAAATGTTTGAGTATCGGTGAGAAAAACAGCAACTCCGTCAGGTCACCGGAGTCGATAACGAGGACCCGGGCGTCGTTGTTGATGTCACCCGGCAGGCTGAAAGCTCCCGTCGGCACCATTCTGCCCAGCAGGGGTGTCAACACACCGAGCATTAACTCGCCTTTCGGGGATATCGACGCCACGCTCATGAAGTTCTCTCCAAGGGAAACTGTGTCTCAACATGCAAGTTGGGGGCCAACTAGTCCCAGATAATGGTCTTCTCGATGGCCTCTTCAGCCCTGGAGATCGGGATCAGCGTCAGATCCTCTTTGATGGTATCAGGAATCTCCTCGAGCTCTCGCACGTTACCCTTGGGGAAAAGCACGGTCTTGATGCCCGCACGGTGAGCAGCAATGACCTTATCCTTGAGCCCCCCGATGGCAAGAACCTTGCCGGTCAGCGTGATCTCTCCCGTCATGGCGAGGTCGTTTCGGATCGGTTTGTCGAACAACAGGGACGTGAACGCGCAGGCGATCGCGACGCCGGCGCTCGGCCCGTCCTTGGGAACGGCCGCCGCCGGGACATGGAGGTGGATATCATTCTTATCAAAAAAATCCTTGGTCTTCGTTTTTCCGAGGTAGGTCGATTTTACGAAACTTTCCGCTGCGTCCACGCTCTCTTTCATTACGTTACCCAGCTGACCGGTTAACTTCCGTCTGCCGTTTCCGTCCATCCTTAAACTTTCGATGAAAAGAATCTCCCCTCCGGCGAACGTTTTCGCAAGCCCGGTAACTACCCCGACCACCGGTTTCTTCGCCGCAGTCTCGCGCGTGTACTCTTCGATCCCGAGATACTTACGCACGTTTTTTTCCGTCACTTTTACGGGCCGACGATTGCCCGAAGCAAATCTGCGCGCAACTTTACGACAGATATTGGCGAGCTTTCGTTCGAGTTCGCGAACACCCGCCTCGCGCGTGTAGTGATTCGCGATGTGTCGAAACCCATCCTCGGTGACCGTCACGGTACCATCGGGAAGACCGTTCTCATCGATCTGTCGTGGAAGCAGGTAGCGCTTCGCGATCTCGACCTTCTCCATTGTTATGTAACCGGGTATCTCGAGCACTTCCATTCGATCGAGGAGCGGCCTGGGAATCGTATCGAGGAGGTTTGCGGTAGTCAAAAACAGAACCTTCGATAGATCGAAAGCGACGTTCAAATAATGATCCTCGAAATCCGAGTTCTGTGCCGGATCGAGAACCTCGAGCAGCGCCGATGCGGGGTCTCCCCGGAAGTCGCTGCCCAACTTGTCAATTTCATCCAGCATGAATACGGGATTGTTGCTTCCCGCGGTCCGCATGCTTTGAATGATCCTTCCCGGCAGCGCCCCGATGTATGTGCGCCGGTGACCGCGAATCTCGGCCTCATCTTTCATGCCACCGAGAGAAATACGAACGAACTCCCTCCCCATTGCTCTCGCTACAGACTTTCCGAGAGATGTCTTGCCAACGCCGGGCGGTCCGGCGAAACACAAGATCGACCCCTTCATTGTGTCTTTCAGTTTCTTCACCGAAAGGAATTCAAGAATGCGTTCCTTGACCGACTCCAGATCATAGTGATCTTCGTTCAGCACTTCTTCGGCCTTGTCGATATCGAGGTTGTCTTCCGTTCCCTTCTGCCATGGCAGATCCAGAATCCAGTCGAGATAGGTTTTTGACACGGTGTACTCGGCCGCACCGGGTGACATCTTTGAGAGGCGGTCGAGCTCTTTCTCGGCAACTTCCTTCGCCACCTCGGTTAGCCCGGCCTCGGTGATCCGGTCACGGATTTCGTCGATCTCAATGGTGCGATCATCTTCTTCGCCGAGTTCACGCTTGATCGCTTTCAACTGCTGCCGCAGGTAGTACTCGCGTTGCTCGCGATCCATCTCTTTCTTTACGTCGGACTGAAGCTTCTTGCCGAGGCGCAACACATCCAGTTCATCGCTCAACACGTTCGAAAGAAGCTTCAATCGTTCTAGAACATCGATCTGTTCAAGAATCTTCTGCTTGCGCTCGAGATCGATTTCCAGATTCGTCGCAATGACGTCGGCGATTCGACCCGGGTCATTGATATTACTGACAATGATCTTTAGTTCTTCCGGAAGCCCTTCGGATTCGTCGATTATTTTTGAAAACGAATTCGTAATCGTCTTGATGTAGGCGCGCATCAGATCGGACGAAGCCTCTTCCCCGTCGTCGAGCACTTCGATCCTGGCTCGAATATAGGGCTCGGTTTGCGTCAGCTCGGCGATGCGGACACGCGTAACCCCTTGTCCCATAAGCCGCATCTCACCATTCGGGAAGCGGATCATCTTCTGGATATGGACGGCCGTTCCGATCTCGTAGATATCGTCGGGGCCCGGCTTGTCCTGCTCCGGCTCCTTCTGTGTAAAAGCGCCGATGATCTTCTGATCTGCAAGCGCGTCGTCCGCCAACTGGAGCAGGTTGGGATCGTTCAGCAGCAGGGGCACCATCATCAGCGGGAAGACGACCGCGTCATTGATAGGAAGAATCGCCAGCTCCTTCGGGACCTGGCTCATCTGTATCAGTTCTTCTTCAAAATCAAGCGTCTTCTTGATCGCCACTTCCACTCTCCTCACCGGCAGTTAGCGTTACTCGACCTCGATTGAACGCTTCTTCCGACCGTCAAACGTTTTCTTGAGACGTATTTCCAGCAATCCATTCGCGTAGTTCGTGAACGTGTTGCTTCCGTCGACCGGTATGGAAAGCTGGATCAATCTCTGGAAGGGACCGACCTGGATTTCCATTTTGTGAAACTGCTTCTTGCATCGAGGGGCAACTTCCTTTCTGACACCTCGAATGGTAAGGACCTGACCATCCGTAAACACACTGATGTCGTTCGGATCCATTCCCGCGATATCCATCGTCACAATGAACTCGGTTTCCGTCTCGTACACATCCGTCGGCGGTGTCCATCCGAGATTCGGTCGCATCTTCATGCGATGTTTCGTTGGAGACATCTCCGACATGAGCATCTCGAGCAACTCGCGTATGTTGTGAAACTCGCGGTCTACGAGACCTATCGATTCCCTGCTATTATCCGGTTGACGCATGCGGATCACCCCTGCAAATTCGGTGCCTTGGCAACTGTGATTAACGCGTAAATGATTTTCACTAGGTAGGATAGGAGAGGTCGACTCGAAAGTCAAGCGGGGGATACACTTACCCCGAACAGATTCGTTACCGGGCGAGTGATCCCCGCTCTGTTTCCGGGCCAGCTCCGAGCGACCTTACGGTCGTCGGGTATCCCCGGAAAGCCCCCCACCGGACGTTGTAAAACCAGCCGATTCTATCGGTAGTGTCGTCTCGTTGCGGGGCGGCCATTGCTTCGCATCGACATCCTTTGCAACGATCCAGCGGACGAGGAGACGGTTTTCGAACACGAGTTCGTAACCGTTTATCGTTTGCGTCGCGTTGTCACGGACGAAATAGGCCCAGTGGTGGTCCGGCGAGTGTTGGACTGCCCAACGCATATTCGGGAGCCCCCACGCGGCAAGCACTTCCACGACGTGCATTCCACGCGTTACTTCACCGCGCTTGATATTGTCGTTGAATTTCCCGTCCGGGTGGGTAGAAAAATAGTGCTCGCGGAGCGAAAGAACATCATCGTCCAACCCGGTCATGGGCGGCAGCTTCGAGCAGGCTGTCGTGAGCACCGCTGCAAGGAGTATGAGTAGGATTCGGGCGTGCTTCATTAATCCACCTCCTATCAATTACAAGGAGTTAGACGACCCCTCCCATACACAAAAATCCACGGCGACATAGCCGTGGATATGCTTTGCCTCAACGGATGGGGTCGTTGAAGTCGATCGAGACAATTTTCTGACCTCCGCACCGGCAGCGGTGGCGCCTCACCGGTCGTGTCATTATGAGTTTAGCACCGCCCCGACGAATCGACCACCCCACCCATGCAAACTCGATGATCACCGACCGACGTAATCCGATAACTTATTATCTATTAGTGAATTATGACCAGATTAAAAAAAGACCCGCCGCCGCGGGCGGGCCCTTCCCATGAATGCCTGTCGGGACTGTCAGCGCTTCTTGACGGATCCCCCGCTCGTGTGGCCCGTCAGCTCCCGCAGCGAAGCCTCGCGGGGCCGCTGAAACTCGCGATGGGTAACCACGCCCATCGCCGCGGTAACTCGCGTTATATCCCAACGGGTGAGCAGCCGATCCTCGAAATACAGGTCATACATTACATAGTCGCGCGTTGGCTCGTTGGGCTGGTAGTAGGTCCACATCTCTCCGTTGTTCTCAAGGGTGACCTCGCGAATGTCGGGCACACCCCAGGAGAAGAGCACCTCGATCCCGTTCATGCCGCGAGTTACTTCCCCACGGGCGATACGGTCATTGAACTCGCCTTCCGGATTGTCTTTCAAGTACCGGGCTCTAAGGTTCGTGATCTTGTCGGTTGACGGGACGGAACGTGGATAGTGCGTGCAGGATGCTGTCGCTGCCACAACGACCGCAACGACCGTGAAGCGTAATACCTGGTTCATCGATGCCCTCCTGGTGGTTTTACGAACGGTGTCTACACAGGGGCCGGCCAGAGTTCGGACGCCTCGTTCTTCGTATCGTGCGTTTGACCGACGGCACAGCCTCCTCGGGACGAGGCGACTGACGTCATCGGTCAGTGAAAGCATATGTCGGCCCAATCTGCCAGGAAGGTGGTTGGTGTGCGCCAGAATCAGCGCGAAAGTCGCTCTACCGTAACGCCCTCATACTCAACGACTTCGGAATGAGGGTAGGCACGGTGCAGGAGTTCGGATACGTATCCGTCCGGATCGTAGGTCCACGCCCTTGCACGGACATACCAGAGCGTATCGCAGTCTGAGAGGACGGGGGCAAGCCGCTCGTCGATGCGGTCGTGGGCAGTTCCCGGCGGAGCAAACAGACGGCGCACCTCGTGTGAACCAGTGTAGTAGTGTTCGAACACTTCCGTGATCGCCGGGGCAAACACACAATCCGAGTCGCTCGCCTGACGGGCGACGAATCGGGCCGAATCACGAACGTTCTCGCGCGCGTAGTTTCCGTTAAAGAAATAGTTCGCCGTCGCAATGAGCAACGTAATCATCACTGCACCGGTGGCGACCAGGCCGGCCCGACGCGGAAGTGCCTGGAGACCAGCAGCCACGATACAGAGGTATGCTGGAAATGCGAGCAGAACGTAGCGCACATTGAACGCCTTCGCGTTCTGCCACGCAAGTATGAGCGTCATCAGAAACGGTACCGTCAGGTACAACACGACGGACCAGAACCGGCGCTTTCGACGAAGCCGCACGAGACCGAAGATCGACACGACCCCGAAAACCACCGCAACCCATGTGACCGCCGCCCCGTGACTGCGAAGGACGCTCGAAAGGTGCGGGTTCTCGTGGAGGTAACGGAGGGACGGCCCGAACGCATACCCCACGCTGAACGCGTACAGGGCAAACGGCACGGCCTCGAGGCTCAACGTACTCTCCCCCCTCAGCCGTTCAACCGTCTCGAGCTCGCCGGGCCCAAGCGGCGTCACCAGCTTGGAAACATCGATGACCACGTAGATCCGGTAGATCCACGGCGACAGAAGAACCGTGATCAAGATCGCGACCACCGCCCAGCGGCGCACGCGGCGCCTACGGTCGCCGTGGGGACCGAGATAAAGAACGGTGTGCACAAGGTACAAAAATGCCGACGAGAAGTTACTCAGCGCGGCGCCGACGATCGACAGCGCGTAGGTGATGCGTCCACGAACCGTGTCATCCGTGAAAAGCCGGTGCAGGTGATACGACGCAAACATTGCAAAAAAGAAAAGAAGACTGTAGTTGCGAAGCTCCTGGGAGTAGTAGATGTGCAGCGGATGAATCGCAAGCATCACTGACGCGATCTTCGCCGTACGCTCGTCAAGCCAGATCCGGACCCAGCGATACAGATAGAACACACCTGCCGCCCCCGCCAACGCACTCGGGAGGCGGAGCCAGGCGTCGTTCGAGCTTACGAGCTGAAAGAGGTAAACGATGAACGCATGAAGGGGGCCATGAATGTTGTGAAGTACGTAGTCGACGATCGTCAGACCCGGTTTCGGAGCGCTCATGTGGTAGGTCAGCAACTCGTCGACCCAGAGGCTCTGACCGCCAAGACGAAAGAGCCGCAACGCCAGGGCTCCCGCGGTCAGGACGATCGCGAAGCGGAGATCATGCCTTTTCATTGATCTGTGATAGAATTGAAGGGGGTGAAAGCAACTGTGTTTTCCGCGATTCACATCGGGCCGGCAGGATGGTCATATCCGGATTGGAACGGTATCGTCTATCCAACCCGGAGTCGAAAAATCGACCACCTCGAATTTCTCTCATCTTACTTTAACCTCATTGAAATCAACAGCACATTCTACCGCATTCCCGAATTCGCAACCTGTGTTCGGTGGACGGAACGCGTTGCCGCAAACTCCGATTTTCTTTTCACCGTAAAACTCTTCCAAGGATTCACCCACTCTAGCACCCCGCTCGGCGAAGCAGACATGAAAGTCTTTCGCAAAGCGATCTCCCCAATCCACGAAGCGGGGCAACTCGGCGCGGTCCTGGTTCAGTTTCCCTGGTCGTTCCGGTGGAGCGATCGCGCTCGTGACCGAATCGCCCGTCTGACTGCCTGGCTTCAGCCCATGAAATCGGCCGTGGAGGTACGCCACGGGAGCTGGCGCTCTCCTCAGGCTGCGGCGTTTTTCTCGGAGACCGGTACAACGATGTGTTCGATCGACCAGCCGGCCGTCGGTGATTCGATCGATTCCGATTCGTTCGTCCGCGGCGAGGCCGGCCTCTACATCCGCCTTCACGGAAGGAACTACGCGGAATGGTTCAACCCGAGGGCCACCAGGGACTCCCGATACGACTACTTGTACTCGGAAGAGGAAACGGCGTCGTGGGTCAAACGGATATCCGACCAATCGAAAACGGCTTCACGGACGTTCGTCGTCCTGAACAATCACTTTCGCGGACAGGCCGTCGCAAACGCGCTGGAGATCAAGGCGCAGCTGACCGCCACCCGGCCGGCGGCTCCGCGGGGCATCGTCGAGCGATTTCCTCGAATCGCAAAGGTCGTTGACCCCGACGACCGCTGGCTGCAATCCGACGAGGATGACGATCAAATGACGTTATTTGAGTAAGAGAAATAAAAGAACGCCGACGCCGACGAAAATGATCGGGATCTTGGACCGACGCCAGACCTCGGTGAGAGTCAGCTCGCCGCTGGTCTCCGGCTCGCCGCTGATCTCCGGCTCGCTCGCGGCCCCATCCTCGTTCAGCGGATTGTCTTCGGGGATCCGGTCACCAAGCCCCGCCCGCCGGCCCGGACCACGAAACTTCCGGTGACAGACAGTGCAAAACGTCGCCCCCTCCTCTGCCAGATGCCCGCACTCGGGACAGATGAAAATCTGCTCGACCTCCGGTTCCGCACTACCGGGCTTGTCCGATTGGCTCTCGCCATTGGTTTCCTGATGATGACGGTATGCCTCAGACTCTTTGCCGGGGGTCACGAAATGAGTCTCGATTCTCACGATCCCACCGATCCCCTCGATTATGGCCTTGAGCTTGTTGGCAGCGGTAGCACTCAAACCACTTTTGACCGTGTACGGCAAATTGCGAATCACGGTGCGCACGCGCTGCGGGGTGGACCGGGTTTTCATCGACAGCTTGATAGCAAAGCTGTCCTCATTGGCCTGCGAGGGGTCGATTCCTTCCACAACCACGCGGTAGTACTTCTTGGTGTTTACGTCGATTGACGAGCCGGACTCCATACAACGGCACGTAGCAGGGAGCGTACCAAATTCCGAAAAGACCCAGCCTGGCGAGCGCAGCGAAGGAGCACCCATAAGTGATTACCGGATAGCCTGTTATCGGAGGGGAGCGGACGAACGCCTAGAACGCGGGTTCGACGTCGATTGCGCTTTCGACGTTCTGGAAGGTCACCGACGAGACACCGAACTCGAGCCCTGGAACCACGACGCCCAGAGGACCGACCGTCGCGTTCATGATCGTTTCGTCCGCCGTCTCATCGACGGTCGTACCCAGAAGCGGGATCATGGTATAGATCCGATAGTAGCTGACAACCGACACATCACTGACCGACCACGTGAGGTTAAAGGTCAGGGAGTCGACAGTCGAGACGATGAGGTCGGGTTTGGGCGGCGTTACGAGCGACAGTGGAGCCGGCAAATCTTCGTGACGCGCACACGCAGAGACCACGACTATGAGAAGAACAGCCGCGAATAGAATTCGCATACGAGTCAATTTTATACCCGTCAAAACCCGAACGTCCTTGTCAACATAACCCTGTCCCGGTTCACTTCGATCTGTATTCGCTGAGCCGTTTCCGTGTCGTGCGGTTTACTGATCAGAATGTCGACCACGTTGATCGCGTAAACCGTAATGAGCGCGCCGATGAAGAAATTTCGAACTTTGAAACGGTCGTCAGCTTCCTCAGTTGCAGACACCATCCTCGCGTATGTCTCGTCAATTTCCGTTATGCTGATGACTTCGCCGTTCATCAGCTGCGTAGGAAAAAACAGAAACTCGTTTCTCGCCGCATTGGCTTTGTTCGCCTGCTCGGTGTAGTTCACCGAGGAAAGAAATACGCCCGTGGCGGCCAGCAGCGCCGTCCCGCCAAAAATCGCTGCCTTCTTGTAGTGGCCCTGGTGAGCCTGCCCTACCCCGGGAAAAAGGAGCGAACGCCACAAAGAGGCGTTGTCCACAGCCAGTGCCTGGCCCGGCAAAAAAACAGCGACCAGGACCGCCGCGGCCACAATTCGCGGCCGCATGAACCCGTGTTTTCCCTTTGTGCTCATCATGCCGTCAGAGTTAACTTTCATAGTGCCTAGCTGCATATACGCAAACGAAGGCAGAATGTTACTGTGGATTTCCAGGAAGTGCAATTTTTTTCTTCCGTTATGCGATTCCGACCCGGCCGGCCATAGAGGCCGGCTCAGGCATGGTTTGAACGAACCTTCAAAAGAAGGACCTCGAAATATGATATTTACACGACGTGCTGGTTTGCATATGTTTGGACTCCCATTTGATGCAGTGACCCATGCTCGGCTGGATTCTACGAATTCCGAACGAGGGTTCGGGTCGGAGAGTGCCTCTTGATCGAAGTAAACAACCTGACGAAACGGTTTGGCAATTACACGGCCGTCGAGGACGTCACGTTCCGCGTGGAGCAGGGTGAGATTCTTGGTTTCCTCGGTCCCAACGGGGCGGGCAAGACTACCATGATGCGTATGCTCACCTGCTACCTGCCGCCCACGAACGGATCGGCACGCGTCGCGGGTTTCGACATCGAGAACGATTCGTTGGAGGTGCGGCGTCGGATCGGTTATCTGCCGGAAAGCGTTCCTCTTTACATGGATCTGTCCGTCGCCCGCTACCTTGACTTCGTTGGAACGCTCAAGGGAATGACCGGGCAGGAAAAAGAGTCCCGCAACGAAAAGATCATGGATGAATGCGGAATCCTTCACGTCCGCGACCGTACGATCGGCAAGCTTTCCCGGGGTTACCGGCAACGAGTCGGGCTCGCGCAGGCGCTGATCAATGATCCGGAAGTTCTTATCCTCGACGAGCCGACGGTCGGCCTTGACCCCCAGCAGATCGTCGAGATACGGGAACTCATTCGCAACCTGGCAGGACAACGAACAATTATTCTCAGCACA
>JAPUJU010000374.1 GCA_027296025.1 bacterium | reverse complement strand
GACATAGAGAAATTCTACGACGAGTTCTCGGAGCGGGTCCTCGTTCAGGACTTTCGTTACCTGAACCTTCGGCAGGAAGCGATCCGGGGACTTTGCCGCCGGTTCGTGCGTGACGGCGACCGCGTTCTAGAGGTGGGATGCGGTGTCGGCATCATTGCCAGGACTCTTCAGCAGTACGCGTCCTTTGTCCTCGCCGTCGACATTAGTAGCAAGAATGTCCGCATCGCGGAAAAGTTCGCTGGTTCCGACCGCTGTGAGGTTCGCGTGCTCGATATCGTCGAGCAGGGAGGTGAGCTGCAGGCATACGACAAGTTCGACGTGGCCATTCTGCCAGATGTCGTCGAACACATTCCGAGGGAGCGATACCCCGCGCTCTTTTCCGCCCTCGAGAATGCGCTCTTGCCCGACGGCAGAATCATTCTCACGTATCCGACCCCGGAGCATCAAGGGTACCTCAAGGCGAATACTCCGGACATGCTGCAAGTGGTCGATGAGTCCGTGGAGTTGTCGGACATTCTTGGTGTGACAAAGCTCAAGCCCGTCTACTTCGCGTACCGGGATATCTGGGAAAAGAACGACTACGTGCACTTCGTGCTTTCGGGGGACCGTTCCTACAGGCCGTCTTTCGATAGCGACTCCGTAGTAGCCAAGATAAGAAACCGGATCCGAAAGTACTGGTGGCGGTTCTCCAACGCCCTCTTTCTGCGCCGGCTCAAAAAGGTACTTGCCGAGGCGGACCGCTCGACGTCTACCGATGCAACTCGTCGGAAATAAATCGCCTTCCGGTTGCCACTGACGCCTAACTTTACCCTTTGACGGAACCGACGCGCACGCTTATACTGTCGGTGTGTTCGGAGCGAGTCATTCGTATTGCTAACTGCAACTCATTGCTGCAAACGAGCTTGAATACCCTTTTCGCTCACTGAGAAGTTTCGTATATCCGTTTCTCACGTGCGAGTTGCGACACGGTCCACGGACCGTGGCGTCACTCCCCAAACCAAGGAGCTTGGAAAAATGCCCTTTGAACTCCCCAACCTCCCATACGATCACAATGCACTCGAGCCGCACATCGACGCGCGCACAATGGAAATCCACCATGGTAAACATCACGCGGCGTACACTGCGAATCTGAACGCCGCGCTCGAAAAACACCCGAGCCTCTCGGGAAAGACGATAGAAGAACTGCTGAAGGATCTCGCGGCTATTCCCGAAGATATTCGTGGTGCCGTGCGGAACAACGGTGGTGGATTCAATAACCACAACCTGTTCTGGACGGTTATGGCGCCGAACGCGGGCGGGCAGCCTCAGGGTGCCCTGTCCACGGCGATCGAAGCGGCTTTTGGAGGGTTTGCCTCTTTCCAGGATATGTTCGCACAGGCCGCGGCCACGCGTTTTGGAAGCGGATGGGCCTGGCTCAACGTCAAGTCGGACGGCGGGCTGACCGTGACATCGACGCCGAACCAGGATACGCCCATCAGCGAAGGGGTTACACCGATTCTCGGTCTGGATGTCTGGGAACACGCCTACTACCTCAATTACCAGAACCGCCGCCCGGATTACGTCAAGGCCTGGTGGAACGTCGTCAAGTGGGAAGAAGTGAGCAGGCGTTTCGACGCAGCCAAGTAGAGGACTTCTGTGGGCGAACTTTCGAGCAAGGAATGCGTACCCTGCCGGGGTGGCGTGGCGCCACTGACCGGGTCGGAGATCGAACCGCTGATCGATGAGCTCGGAAACGGGTGGACGGTGATTGAGAACCATCATCTCGAGAGGGAGTACCCGTTTCCGGATTTTCGCGCAGCGATGGACTTCACAGTTCGCGTCGGCGAACTCGCGGAAGAACAGGGGCACCACCCCGATATCTACCTCGCATGGGGCAAGGTTCGGGTCACGATCTGGACGCACAAGATCGACGGCCTGACGGAGAGTGACTTTATTTTCGCCGCGAAGGCAGACACGAAACTCTAGCCCGCATGTCTAAAGAGTTGAAGGGGTGCGCGATTGACCTATTCGACAGAGTTCACGGTTCGTTTCGGTGAGATCGATCCAGCGAGGGTGGTTTACTACCCTCGCTTCTTTCACTATTTTCATCAGGCGTTCGAAAGCTGGTTTGAAAACGCGCTCGGTGTTCCGTACGGGAAGGTCCTCGAAGACCACAACATCGGTTTTCCGAGTGTGCATGTTGAGACCGATTTCAAACGCCCGCTGCGATACGGTGAGAAGGTAAGAATCGACATCGACCTTCTCGAAATCGGCAAGCGTTCGATCACGGTCCGTTACACCGCCGTTCGACTGCCGGACGGTGAAGTGTCCGCCGTATCGACGATCAAGACGGCGGCAATCCGCAACGATACATTCAAGTCTGTGGACATCCCGGATGACTGGCGTGAGAGGTTCGAGAAGTTCAAGTCCGGGCAGAAATAGATGAAGGTCATTCAGTTCAAGAAACACGGCGGCCCCGACGTTCTCGAGTACGTGGAGATCGACGACCTGACGCCCGGCCGCGGTGAAGTGGTTTTGCGGGTTCGCGCCACGTCACTGAACCATTTGGACCTGTTCGTCCGGCGCGGCATACCGGGAGTCAAGATTCCACTCCCGCACGTACCGGGGTGCGACGCTGCGGGCGAAGTCCTCGCACTGGGCGACGGTGTGACGACGCTCGAGCAGGGCGAGCGCGTGCTCCTGAACCCGTCGGTTACATGCGGACAGTGTGAGTTCTGTCTGAGGGGCGATACGTCGATGTGCCGCACGTTCAATGTCTTTGGTGAGGACCGGTGGGGAGGATATGCCGAACAGATGGTTGTGCCGGCGGAAAACCTCGTTCCTATCCCGGACGACATGTCGAACGAAGACGCCGCGTCTGTGCCACTTGTTTTCATGACAGCGTGGCGCATGCTGATTGGTCGTGGGCGTGTGCGGCCTTCGGAGGACGTTCTGATACTCGGCGCAGCCGCCGGCGTCGGGATTGCGGCCATCCAGATTGCGAAAGTAGCGGGAGCCCGGGTGTTTGCCGCGGCGAGCAGCGACGAGAAGCTCGCGCTCTGCGGTGAGCTGGGTGCGGATGTATTGATAAACTATGAGGCTGAGAACTTTGTTCGGCGGGTACGTGAGGAGACAGGGAAGCGGGGCGTCGACGTGGTCGTTGATTACGTGGGAAAAGACACGTGGGTCGACAGCCTGCGGAGCCTGACGCGTGGCGGTCGCCTGCTTACCTGTGGTGCGACGACCGGATATGATCCGACGACAGACATCCGGCAAATTTTCTACCGGCAGCTCGAGATCATCGGGTCCACCATGGGGTCTGCGAATGATCTCAACGCGGCGTTGACGCTTATCTCCAGCCGAAAGATGAAGCCGGTCGTTGGCAAGGTATTCGAATTGAAAGAGGCAGCGGACGCTCATCGCCTGATGGAGACCCGGAACGCGCTGGGAAAGATCGTTCGCAGACCCCATGGTGGACCCGATGATTAGGGCCGGCACTATGGCGCGCGAGTCGCAAAGGGCACTTGAGGAGGATCACAGACAAGATGGCAACTGAATTGGAAAAAATAAGTTTCGAGACTCAACCGGACAGGTACAACCACATCATTTTGTTGGTGGACGGCCCGATCGCGCGAATTCGTCTGAATATCCAGGAGGACAAACCGCTCCGCGAGGGGTACAAACTGAAACTGAACTCCTACGATCTCGGAGTGGATATCGAGCTCGACGATGCGGTCAATCGCCTCCGCTTCGAGCATCCGGAAGTATCTGTCGTTTGCATAGAGAGTGCACTAAGCGGAATGTTCTCCGCCGGGGCAAACATTTTCATGCTCGGGGCGTCGAGCCACACACACAAGGTGAACTTCTGCAAGTTCACGAACGAAACACGAATCAACATAGAAGAAGCGACGCAAAAAAGCGGCCAGCGATACGTCGCGGCATGCAACGGGCTCGCCGCCGGCGGCGGTTACGAGTTGGCGCTTGCGTGCTCGGAAATTCATCTGATCGACGACCGGAAATCGGCGGTCAGCCTGCCGGAAGTTCCCTACCTTGGTGTACTGCCGGGGACAGGCGGACTCACCCGCGTCGTTGATAAACGAAAGGTTCGGCGTGACCGCGCCGACGTGTTCTGCACGGTGGCCGAGGGTGTGAAAGGCAAGCGCGCGGTCGAGTGGGGGCTCGTTGACTATGTCCATCCGTCTTCCCAGTTCGTGGACCGCGTGAACGAGCGCCTGAAAGAACTCGCGGGCAGCGGCAACGACGCGAAGGGGATCTCCCTTACTCCGATCGGCGCAACGGTTGAGGGCGGTACGCACAAGTACCGGCACGTGACGCTGGACATCAATGTGGAGAGCCGGAGCGCCCGCCTCGTGATAGAAGGCCCGGAAGCGTCGGCGGCGCAGATTCCGGATGATCCAGCAGAATTGGGAGCGGACTGGTATGCGCTTCGGATGTGGCGTGAGCTACGAGACGCGATTCTGCAGCTTCGTTTCAATTACCCGACGGTAGGAACGATCTCGATCGTGAGTAAGGGCGACCTCAAGAACGTTCTCGCATTGGACCAGGTCGTGTACGCTCGGAAGGATCACTGGTTCGTACGCGAAGTGCTCCTGCAGCAGGCGCGCGTTCTCAAGATGATTGACGTGACCGCAAGGACGTTCTACGCGCTGGTGACGCCGGGTTCGTGTTTTGCGGGAAGCCTGATGGAGATTGTTTTTGCAAGCGACCGCGCGTACATGCTTGATGATGACGAGGGGGACAACGGTATCGCGCTGAGCGTCCTGAATGGCGGGGCTCTTCCGATGTACCACAGGCTGAGCCGTTTGCAGAATCGTTTCTATGAAGAACAGGACACGGTGGATGCGATTCTGGAACGGTCTGGTGAAATCATCGAGACGCAAGAGGCATACGATCTAGGACTTGTCACTGAGATTCCCGATGATATAGACTGGGAGGACGAGATCCGGGTCGCATTGGAAGAACGGATTTCACTTTCTCCGGATGCGTTGACCGGGCTGGAAGCAAACCTCCGATTCGTTGGTCCGGAGACCATGGAGAGCCGGATTTTTTCACGACTTTCAGCGTGGCAAAATTGGATTTTCTCACGGCCGAACGCGGTCGGTGAAAAGGGTGCACTAACATCCTATGGACAGCCCGACAAGCCGGAATTTGATTGGAGCCGAGTCTGATGGTAGATGGCAAAGTAAACTATGACGACGTCATTCCGAACAACGTTGCCATCTCCGACAGCCGCAAACTTCAGCGCGCGATCAAGGAATGGCACCCGAAATTCATGAAGTGGTGGTGGGAGCGTGGACCGGAATCGTATCAGCACAACGACGTGTACCTGCGGACGGCGATCACCGTGGACGCCAGCGGCTGGGCGACGTACGCGTACGTACGGATGCCGGAATACAAATGGGGAATCTTTCTTGCCCCGAAAAAAACTGAAACGATTCATTTTGGTGACCGTCAGGGGCAGGAAACCTGGGAGTCCGTCCCCGGAGAGCATCGCAACGATCTCAGGCGCCTGATCGTAACTCAGGCAGATACGGAGCCCGGCTCCGTCGAGCAGCAGCAGTTACTCGGTCATTCGGCGCCGTCACTCTACGACATGCGGAACCTCTTTCAGGTAAACGTGGAAGAGGGGCGGCACCTGTGGGCGATGGTGTATCTGCTCATGCAGTATTTTGGCCGTGACGGGCGCGAGGAATCCGAGGGGCTGCTCATTCGCAATTCGGGTGACGCCGACACGCCAAGGATTCTTACGACATTCAACGAGCCGATCGTCGACTGGCTCGATTTTTTCTGTTTTGCCATGTTTACGGACCGCGACGGCAAATACCAGCTTGGTGCGCTCGCGGAGAGCGCCTTCGCGCCGCTGGCGCGTACGACACAGTTCATGCTGACGGAGGAAGCCTTTCATCTGTTTGTCGGTGAGACGGGGGTCGGCCGGACGATTCGCCGCACGGCGCAGCTGATGAAGGAAACCCCGAACGAAGACGTCACGACAGTTGACGCGATCCCGCTCGACATCGTTCAGAAGTACATCAACTACTGGTACTCGGTTTCGCTGGACCTGTTCGGTTCGGAGGACTCCAGCAACGCGGCCAATTTCTTCGGGGCGAGTCTCAAAGGACGTTTCGGTGAGTCGAACCGCAAGAAGTACCCGGACCCTTTGTGTCGTGACACGGCGTATTCGATCGAATGCCTCGACGAAAACGGCAGGAAGACGACGACGGAGATTCCGATGCGCCGTGCGATGAACGCGGTGTTGCGTGATACCTATATCGAGGACACGTACCGGGCCCTTCGCCGCTGGAACAAAGTCTTCGAGAAAGAAGATATCCAGTACCGGTTGCAGTTGCCATCGGACCGTTTCAACCGGAAGATCGGACTTCACGCGGCCCATCAAGCGGACGTCGAGGGGAATTTTCTAACAGCGGAAGAATGGGAGAAGCGCAAGGACGAATGGCTTCCGACCCCGGAGGATAAGGCTTACGTAAAGACGTGTATGGTTCCGGTTCGCGAACCGGGCAAGTTTGCCAACTGGATCACGCCGCCGTACCGCGGCGTATCCGGCAAACCAATCGACTTCGAGTACGTGCGACTCTAGAGGAGCGATATGACAGCGGACTTCAAGATCGGGCACACGCGACTTTTGATAAATGGAGAATGGCGTGACGCATCCGATGGCGCGACGTACGAATTGATCAATCCGGCGACGGAAGAAGTTCTCTGCGGCATCGCGCAGGGAACACCGGATGACCTTGCCGAGGCGGCTCAGGCGGCCCGCAACGCTTTGACGTCGAAAACGTGGCGGTCAATGGGAGGTCGCGGTCGCTCACTGGCAAGGTGGAAGCTGGCCGACCTGATCGAACGTGATGCGGATGAGATCTCGCACCTCGAAACGATCAACCAGGGTAAGCCGATCTTCGAGTCCCGCAAGATCGACATGCCGTTTATCGTCGACCTGTTTCGCTACTACGCAGGGTGGGCGGACAAGATTCAGGGTGAGACAATTCCCGTTCATCCGGGTTTTCTGAACTACACGCTGAAGGAGCCCGTCGGTGTTGTCGGCATGATCCTGCCGTGGAACTTTCCTCTGATCCTTCTCTGCTGGAAGTTGGGGCCCGCCCTTGCGGCCGGATGTACCACGGTGGTAAAACCGGCCGGATACACGCCTCTGACGGCCCTGAAGCTCGGCGCCCTGTGCCTCGAAGCCGGGTTTCCGCCGGGCGTCGTCAACATCCTTCCGGGAAAGGGAAGCGTGCTCGGCAGTGCGATGCTCGACTCGCCGCTTATCGACAAGATCGCCTTCACCGGATCGACGGAGGTGGGGCGTATGGTCATGCGTGGTGCTGCGAGCACGATCAAGCGGGTGTCGCTCGAACTCGGTGGTAAGTCCCCAAACATTGTTTTCTCTGATGCGAAGCTCGACTGGGCCGCTAACGGAGCGTGCAGCGGGATTTTCTACAACAAAGGGGAAGTGTGTGCCGCGGGCTCGCGCCTGTTCGTTCAGAAAGCCGTACACGATGAGTTCCTGGACGTCCTCTCCGGCAAAATGGCGCGTTACACGCCCGGAGATCCGCTGGACGACAAGACTCGCCTCGGCCCGCAAATTTCATCGAGTCACCGCGATTCAATCATGACTTTGATCGAGAAGGGGAAGAGCGAGGGAGCAACAGTTCACAGTGGTGGTAAGACGGCAACGGTGAACGGAAAAGGATTCTACGTCGAACCAACCGTGCTCACCGGCGTGAGCAACGACATGACGGTCGCACAGGAAGAAATTTTTGGCCCGGTGTTGTCGGTGATTCCGTTCGAGGACGAGGAAGAGGCGATTCACTGGGCGAACACAAACTGCTACGGGCTGGCGTCCGGGGTCTGGACCGGCGACCCGGCCCGCGCTCACCGCGTCGCCGCCGGACTTCAGGCCGGAACCGTGTGGGTGAACACCTACAACATGTTTCACGCGGCTTCGCCGTTCGGTGGATTCAAGGAGAGTGGCTTCGGGAGGGAACTCGGACGCGAAGGCCTGGAGAACTACCTGGAAACAAAGTCGGTCTGGATCAGCACCCGATAACAGAATCCGTCGACTACCTCGCCTCCGCCCTGTACAACGATTTCACACGTCCCCACGTCGTATCGTGGATCGGGACAACTGCCTTCACCACATTGCCTCGGATTTCTCCGCCCGTGTACATTTCCGAGTGAATATTGATGTACACGCGGCCGGCTAGAAGCTCGACCACGTCGCTGGGGGTTACCTCCCAGATGCCGCCTTTCGGGGAGCCGAGGGGCAACCCTTCCAGGATCGGTCCAATTTGTCTCGGCCCGCCATTATGAAAATGAGCGGCGAGCTCCTTACTCGAGAGAACTGTGAAAGTGATCGTATACGACAGCTCCGTCTGGGCGTTGTTGAGGACCATGACCGCTTCGCCTGTCGCTGATACGGCCGGTATGGGCGGCACGTTACTCGCTCCGTCCAGCGTTGCCTCGAAAACAATGTCCGACAGTGCCGGCTGAGCAGAAAGCGCGAGCGATCCTATGGCTACCAGAACCAGGATTCCGGCAGTATGTAGAAAACGAGAATACATCGTTAAGACCTCCCCGGGCGGGTTCTGACTGGGGATTACGCGACGTCGAAGAGGTGATGCACATTATACGCCACGGATCGGTGGGTGTCAATTGCGCGATTCCGATGGTTTTCTCGTTCCGCGTATCTTATAATGCCCGTCTACCGTTGTTCCCAATTTCAACAGGCAGGCAGCAACCATGCCCTTCTGCGCGAAGTGTCGAGCAGAATATATTGCCGATACGAAACGGTGCGATGATTGCGGAGAGCCTCTCGTGGACGAACTCCCTGTGATCGACGCAACTGTCGGTGACGCGGGAGAACTCGTCGAGGTGTGGCGGGCACAGGGGGAGATGGACGGTCAGCTGGCTCGTGCGCTTCTCGAAGGTAGTGGCATCGAATCGATGTTGAGCGGCGAGGCATTGCGCCTGACTCACGGGCTGACGGTTGACGGGCTCGCCGAGGTACGCATTCTGGTTCGCGAAGAAGACGTTACGAAGGCATGTGAAATTATTGCGACGATGGAGAATGTGTCGAGCTGTCCGAACTGCCGCTTTCCTGTGCGGGTCGAAGACGCTCGATGTCAAAACTGTGACGCGAGTCTTCCCAGAGGATCCTGATTCTGAAGGTGAATGAAGCGATGAAAAGAACTCTATTGATTGTTCTGGTTCTTGCGTGGGCGGCAACGTGTGCGGCCGGTGAAAAGGAGCTGCGGGAGCGCTCTGACGCAATCGCCGCGCGGGTGTTGATCGCGGATACGCACATCGATATTCCCTATCGGTTAAAGAAGAAGATGGCCGACATCTCGAAATCGACCGATGACGGAGATTTCGACTATCCACGCGCGGTGAAAGGTGGGCTGAACGCGATATTCATGTCGATTTATACGCCCGCGAACTACGAGACGCGCGGCCTGTCGAAATCACTTGCCGACACGCTTATCGACATGGTCGAGGGAATCGTGGTGGCATCGCCCGAGAAGTTCGAGCTGACGACAACGGTTCGCGAAACGAAGGGTGTCGTGGCCGGTGAGAAGATCGCGCTTATTCTCGGGATGGAAAACGGCGCTCCGATCGATGGCGACCTGAAGAACCTGCAGTACTTCTTCGATCGCGGCGTGCGGTACATTACGCTCACCCATTCGAAGGACAATCACATCTGTGATTCGTCGTACGATAACCGACGCACATGGCGGGGACTGAGCCCCTTCGGAC
>JAPUJU010000373.1 GCA_027296025.1 bacterium | reverse complement strand
AGCATCAACAAGTCGCAGTGTTACGCGAGAGTCCGTAACACGGACGAGGTTCTTCTCGTTCACGCGGGAATCCGGAGGTATGGATTTCGAGACGAGTCGTTTTTCCGCAACAAGAAAGTGTTCAACTTCACCGCCGACAATGTTAGTTCCGTTACGATCGAGAACAAAGATCACTCGTTTTTCTGGAAACGAATGCTCCCGGAGCGATGGGTGCTCGTGGCGCAGGGCGACTCGATCGCCGGTGAGCACGACGTTATCGTCAATATTTTGAGCGAGTTACGGGCACTGCGCGTGACGCGTAATGTATCCGATGATCCGGATGACTTCGAAGACTACTTCGGAGACATCACGGGAACGATCGCACTTGCGATAGTCGACCAGCCGGACAAAGTGATCTTCGTTTTTGCGCACGTCCCGGACAGCGAAGAGTGTCTTGTTGCCGTAAAAAACGACCCACGCATCATGGCCGTCGGCTGCTCGGTCCTTGCGACTTTCCGCAAGACGCTGTCGGACTTTCGGGACCGACGGGTGCTTCACTTCGATCGAGCAAACGTGACACGAATCAGTCTGGAAGGGCCAGACGTGCTCACGACGATAGTCAGGCGCGACAAAGCGTGGACGTTCAACAATCCCGCGCTGGGAGAACTCAGCCGGTCCGAAGTGTCCAAATTGGTCGTCGCGCTGAAAGAACTCAAGTACAAGGAAATCATCGAAGAAGAGGTCACTGAACCACGCCAGCACGGACTCGATTCTCCGGTGTATCGGCTCTCCCTCTACGCAGGGGACGACGTCCTGGACCGGTTCGATACAGGCGACACGATACAACCCGGGGCCGAGGAATTTATTACCGGCCTCTCGTCACCCTACCTCGGTAAAGTGGATTCGGAATCACTGGAGATCATCAAGGATATCTTCGCAAATTTCACTGCCGAGTAACACTTGCACAAGCGGGTCGACGAAACTACACTGGTTGTGAAAGCACTCGTGTTGATTCACACCCCCATGCTGACGCCATGACCGTGCCATCTGTTGTGCGAAAATCCGCCGTCGCTGGAACTTTCTACCCGGGAGATTCCGGGACACTCAAAGAAACAGTGGATGAGTTGCTTGCCAGCATCGGCTCCGTGGACTCTCCCGGCCCGCCGAAAGTTCTCCTTTCCCCACACGCGGGTTACCTGTATTCGGGTCCCGTGGCTGCACACGGTTTCAACCTCCTTCGGAACCATTCGTACGATGCGGTCGTGATAGTCGGACCGTCTCACATGGAGCACTTCCCCTTCGTGTCCGTATTCGACGGAGACGCGTACGAAACTCCGCTGGGGCTGGTGCCTGTCGACCACACACTCGCGTCCACGATCGCCTCCGGCGAGCCTGGTATTCGCGCCTCGGATCGCGGCCACATCCAGGACGGAATGCCGCAGCGCGAGCACGGACTCGAAGTACAACTCCCGTTCCTTCAGCGCATACTCGGGGATTTCGAGATTGTTCCGATCGTAATGGGCGACCAGGGGGAGCAGTTATGCATGGCGCTTGGACGCGCGCTCTCGCCGATCCTCAAGCGACCCGGTGTCCTCGTGGTGGTCAGCTCGGATCTGTCGCACTTTCATTCGTACGACGCGGCGAGAAACCTCGACAGCGTTTTCTGCGACACGTTACTGGAAATGAAACCTCAGCGCCTTCTGGAATTCATCCGGAGTGGCCGGTGTGAGGCGTGTGGCGCCGGACCGGTTGTGGCCGCGCTAGCCGCGTGCGCACAGGCCGGCCTGAAAGACTGCCGCGTCCTCCACAAAGCAAACTCGGGAGATGTCACCGGCGATCGGCAGAGTGTCGTTGGATACGCCTCGGCAGCCATTTTCTGATACGCGCGCTCCATTTCCAGGAGCTTTTAAGAACGGGCGGGTAGCGATGATCAGGGATTCCGAAAAAACCTGGCTTCTCCAGCAGGCCCGGCATGCAATCGCGGAAACAATCGGTGCCGAGAGTCTCCCCCCTCCGATAATCGATGAGAAAAGTCTACGTATGACCTGTGGCGTCTTCGTAACGATCACGAGCAGTGGACGACTCAGGGGATGTATCGGCATGATCGAATCCGAGGAGCCACTGTATCGAACCGTCGCCGAGATGGCAGCCGCCGCGGCCCGGCATGATCCCAGATTTCCAGGTATCGACCTGAGAGAGTTTTGGGATGTTAGCATCGAAGTGTCGGTGCTCTCACCACTCTGGCGCGTCGCTGGCCTCGACGATATCGTGATCGGACAGCACGGACTCGTTGTTCAGAAAGAGATGACGCGTGGACTGTTGCTACCGCAGGTTGCGAGCGAACACGGGTGGAACGCGCTGACGTTCGTCGAAGAAACCTGCGCAAAGGCAGGTCTCCCGCCCGAGGCATGGAAAGACAAACGGGTCGAACTGTATGTCTTCACCGCCGAAGTGTTCGGCGAAGAGGACAAGACTTAGGCAACGGCCTCGATCAGTCGAACCCGACAGCGAACACGTCGCGAAGACAATCGACGAGTTCGACGAAGTTCTCCGACCCCAGGTTCGCAGCCGTAAGTTCTCTGGGCCTACCGGGTTCTTCAACCTGGAAGTGCCGGACCGCAGCTTCTTTGCCGCCCGAAAGCTCCAGTTCGAAATAGGATACCGGTCCGACGCCCTGCGGCGTCGTTCGGAAGATTGCCCGCAGCGCTTCACCGTCACGCTCAATCAGCTCGAAAGAGGACTGCAGGCCCCACTCCATCCGGCG
>JAPUJU010000372.1 GCA_027296025.1 bacterium | reverse complement strand
CGAAGTCCACATCGATCATGTCCCCGTTGATCGATTTGACGGGGCTAACCGAGTTGTAGATATACCCTCGATCCCAGTAGAGCTCCTGTATCGCGGCAAGGTTCGCCGTGAACTCATCATCGTTGAACACCTCCCCCTTGCTCAACGTGATATGCGGGGCAATCTGATAGTCTTTGAAAAGCTCGTTTCCCCCCCAGGTCACATCGCCGACACGGTAGCGTCGGCCCTCACGCAGCGTAATGAAGACGTCGACGTGCTTGCCGTCCTCCGAGAATATCAGTTCCTTGTCCATCACTTCAACATCGAGGAACCCGTATTTGTGATAGAGCAATGAAATCCCCACCATGTCCTCTTTGAGGACTTTCGGTTTGAACTCCCCACCCCGCATAAACGCGTCCTGCTTGCTCGCCATGGCTCCGCGAATCTGATCGGATTCGAGCATGCGGTTGCCGAAAAAGTCAATGTAACGAATTTTGACCTTCTCGCCTTCCGATATCTTGTAGACCAGAACGGTCTTCAACCGTCTCGAGTCATCGCCGGCTTCCGTCTTTATTTCTTCGTGTACATTTACCCGGTAGTAGCCTTTCTCTCTGTAGTGCTCTTCGATCGCGAGAAAATCGCGCTGCAGGAGCGCGGGCCTCATAAACGTCCCCGGGCGGGCCTGTATATGTTCTTCGAGGTCTTCTTCGTCGATGTGTTTGTTGCCTTCGAAACGTATCATGTCGATCTTCGTATACTCCCGAACGACGATCGTCAACGTCACCTGGCCTTGCACAACGTCTTTGAATACCTGAATGTCCGCAAATTCTTTACTGGCGAACAGGCGTCTTACCGCCTCGCTGATCCGCGTCTCCTCGAAGGGATCACCCTTTCGAAGGCGAAGAATCCTGAGAATCTTGTCCTCGGACACATGGCGGTTACCCTCGATCTTGATCTCGTGGATATCGGCCGCAAGTGCCTGATAACAAAACAGGTGCAGGAGAAAGATGCACCCGAGCGTATGCTTGAACCATTTTTCCATCTTTAGGCAGAACCGACCCGGCTATCATAGCCGCAATCCACTATAAACACAAACCCCCGGACGCGCGTTCCAGGGGAAATATATAAGGTCATACCACCCATACAATTAAATATTCTGACAGCGTTCGAGGGGGCGGTTGTCGTGGGTACCTACTTCTTCGTACCCGCAACATCGAACGCGAGTTCCCCATCTTCCACCCCCACCTTGATTTCTGTCTCTTTCTTGAGCCCTTTCTTCAGGAGCAGCTCGCTGAGCGGATCCTCGACGTACTTCTGGATTGCGCGTCTGAGCGGACGCGCCCCGAGACCCGGGTCGAATCCTTTGTTCATCAGGAACTCCCTCGAGTCTGAGCTGAACGCAATCTCCATGTCCAACGTTTTCAGACGATCGATGAACTCGTCGAGCATGATCGTGACGATGCGCTCCATGTCGTTCTTCGCAAGCGGCCGAAATACGATGACTTCGTCGAGGCGGTTGAGAAACTCCGGGTTGAACGACTTTCTCAGGTTGTCGAGAAGTTTGCCCTTCATGTTCTTGTACGACACCGTGTCGTCGTCCATGGTAAACCCGAGGCTCTTGCCACCCTTCAATTCCTGCGAACCCACGTTCGAGGTCATGATCAGGACCGTATTTCGAAAATCAACTCGCCGCCCGTAGCTGTCCGTAAGTGCACCGTCGTCCATGACTTGCAGCAGGATGTTGAAGACATCCGGGTGCGCCTTCTCGATCTCGTCGAGGAGAATCACACTGTACGGCTTGCGGCGAACCAGCTCCGTAAACTGACCGCCTTCTTCGTAGCCGACGTAGCCGGGGGGCGCCCCGATGAGGCGAGAGATCGAAAACTTCTCCATGTACTCGGACATGTCAATACGAATGAGCGCGTCCTCAGATTCGAAGAGCGTTCTGGACACCGCGCGGGCAAGTTCGGTCTTGCCGACCCCGGTCGGCCCGAGGAAAATGAAACTTCCGATCGGGCGTCGCGGATCCCGCAGTCCGGCCCGGTTGCGGCGCACCGCCTTGGCCACGACGCTGATCGCCTCGTCCTGACCGACCACACGTTTGCGCAGATCATCTTCGAGCCTGAGAAGCTTTTCGGTCTCCTCCGCTTCTACTTCGGAGACAGGGATCCCCGTCATCATGGAAATGACCTTCGCGATGTCTTCCGCTGTTACGATCGATTCCTGAACCTGTTTTTCTTCGTTCCAGGACTTGCGCATGTCCTTGAGCGTGTTACGCATTTCCTTCTCTTTGTCCCTGAAGCTCGCGGCCGTCTCGAACTCCTGCGCCTGGATCGCAGATTCTTTCTCGCGGCAGAGCTCCTCGATTTCCATCTCGAGGTTCTGCAGCTCGGACGGTGCGGTCACGACGTCGAGGCGCGCGCGCGAACCGGCCTCGTCGATGACATCAATCGCCTTGTCCGGCAAGAACCGGTCGTGAATGTACCGCTGCGAGAAGAAAACCGACGCGCGGACAGCTTCGTCCGATATTTTCACGCGGTGGTGCGCTTCGTACCTGTCACGGAGTCCGAAAATAATCTGCACCGTTTCCTCCTCCGTCGGAGGGTTGATCAGGATCGGCTGAAAGCGCCGGTCGAGCGCTCCGTCCTTCTCGATGTGTTTGCGGAACTCATCCAGCGTCGTCGCACCGATACACTGGAGCTCACCACGCGCCAGCGCGGGCTTGAGCATGTTGGATGCGTCGATCGCGCCCTCCGCTCCACCGGCGCCCACGATCGTATGAATCTCGTCGATAAAAATCACGACGTCGTCCGAGTCGCCGATTTCGTTAATGATCGACTTCAACCGTTCCTCGAACTGACCGCGGTATTTCGTTCCGGCAACTACCGATGCCAGATCCAATGTACAGATTCGCTTGTCCTTCAGAATCTCCGGGACTTTGTTCTCGATAATGCGCTGGGCCAGACCCTCCGCGATTGCAGTCTTGCCCACACCCGGCTCCCCGATGAGGATCGGATTGTTCTTCTTGCGTCGGCTCAGTACCTGAATAACGCGTTCAATTTCCGCTTCACGGCCGATGATTGGATCGAGCTTATTTTCCTTGGCCATTCGGATCAGATCCCGGCCGAACTGGTCGAGGTTCGGGGTCTCGCTACGTTCTTTCTTGCTCTTGCGGGCCTTCATCGTCGCCGACGGACCAAGCAGCTTCAGTACCTCTTCACGGACCCGCTTGCGGTCGACTCCGAGTTCCGCCAGGACCTGGGCTGCGACGCCCTCACCCTCGCGGATCAGTCCGAGAAGAAGATGTTCGGTGCCCACATAGTTGTGTCCGAGCAGCCGCGCTTCCTCTATAGCCAACTCAAGTACGCGTTTTGCCCTGGGCGTGAAGGGAATTTCCCCAATCGTCAACGTGCCCCCACTGCTCTTCACCATGCTTTCGACGGCCTGCTGGATCTGCTCAAAATCCAGGTCCATTTTCCCCAGAACCTTCGCAGCAATCCCCTCGCCCTCTCTGACGATACCCAGGAGGAGATGTTCGGTGCCGATGTAATCGTGCTGAAGGCGGCTCGCCTCATCACGCGCAAAGTAAATGACGCGCCTGACTCGGTCGGTAAAACGGTCATGCATGTCGAATCAGTCCTCCTCGCGGATCGAAAGGGCTAATGTTCTACGAATGTAGTCGGCTCTTGCGACATCGCGCTCGTGTGAATCCATCGAACGACCTTCGAGCATTTGTAGATGTGCGGGTTGGATATAGACGAGAAGCTCATTGAGGGTCTTCATCGGCACGTTTCCGAGGATTTCTGTCCCGACCCCCAGGCGGACCGCAGAAATCAGACTCAGAGCTTCCTTGGTACTGACACTTCTTGAATAACGGAGCAACCCGTAGGCGCGCCATACCTTATCCTCAAGCAAGCTCCGTGCCTTTCGCATCAGCATTCCCCGAGCCTCGCGCTCGAATCCAACCACCTTAACCACCATCTCGCGGAGGTTTGAAATAATCGTGTTTTCCGGGGTACCGAGGGTTGCGCTGTTCGAGAGCTGGAAGAAGTTCCCCATGACCTCCGTACCCTCCCCGTACAACCCGCGTATAGAGTGATGCAGCTGGCGCAGGCTCTCGAGGAGCTTGTGAATCTCTTTGCTGTGGACGAGACCCGGCAGATGCATCAAAAGTGACGCGCGCAGCCCCGTTCCTAGATTTGTCGGGCACGCGGTCAGGTATCCAAGACGGTCGGTGTACGCAAACCCGAGGTGCGAAGAAAGCTGATTGTCCAGTGTGTTGGC
>JAPUJU010000371.1 GCA_027296025.1 bacterium | reverse complement strand
AGAATCGATTCGAAGAGCAGCCGGCGCCGTCTTCACGGCGGAGGGTGCCATCGTGAAGCTGCTTGCCTCCCTTGACGAGGAACCCGCAAAGGAGTAACCGAACGAACGTACCACTTTCGAGACTCCTCGACGATTCATGTGGCGGAGTTTTTTGTGCGTGCTACCATCACGGGGGTTAACGTAATCGCCCACCTTTCACAAAACCACGAAGGCGTCCCATGTCCGACGAGATATTGGAAGCGTGGCGGGTCAATAACCGCATGAATTTTCTGTTGCTCGACGCGATTCCGGCGAAAGCGCTCGAAGCTCGCTACTCCCCAAGAACACGCAGCGTAGCCTCACAATTTGCCCACGTGCACAACAACCGCGTCTACCACCTCGAGAAGCGCGGCCCGAACGGGATCGGAAGTCTCGAGTCGTTTCCGCGCGGTGCCCAGCCGGGCAAGCGGGAGCTGCGAGCCGCCCTGAAGGCGTCAGAGAAGGCGATCGCCGACATGTTTGATGTGTCTGGCAAAACAGGAAAGATCAGGGGCTGGAAGGACGCGCCGACAACCTATCTGGGCTACTTCATTGCGCACGAAGCGCACCACCGCGCCCTGGCGCTTGTGGCATTGCGTTTGTCCGGTACAAAGCTCCCAAAGGACGTCACGTACGGTATCTGGTACTGGAGAGACAAAAAGGCTGAGAAGTAGCGTTCCGTTTGCCCAACCCACATCGGCAATTCTTTTGACGCATTGAGGCTAGGAGGTGGCAGTCGACGTGGCGCCGGCAGATTTTTCTTCGCTGACGATGCCAAAGTTCTTGAGGAGATCGGTGCGGAGGGTGTTCGTATCGATTTTGCGTTTGAGCTTCCCGCCGGTCGCATAGGAGATCGCGCGTGTTTCTTCCGATACCACGATGACGATAGCATCAGATTCCTCCGTGAGCCCGATCGCCGAACGATGCCGCGTCCCGAGTGCCGCGGAAAGACGCTGGTCCTGCGTAAGCGGCAGGATGCAACCGGCGGCGGCCATGCGATCGGCCTGAATGATTACCGCACCGTCGTGCAGCGGGCTGTTGTGGGAGAAAATCGTTTCGATCAATTCGGCCGACACGCGCGCATCGACCTTGGTGCCGGTTTCGATGTAGTTCTTGAGACCCATGTCCTTCTCGAGGACAATAATCGCTCCGACGCCCTTTTCCGCCATGCGCGATGCCGCGCGAACGATTTCCGGAATCACGCCTGTCTCCTGGACCTTTACGAGCCGGCTCAGGAACCGGTTGTGGCCCACCGCCGCCAGCGCCCGTCGCAGTTCTGGCTGAAAGATAATCACGAACGCGATGACCCACACCGTCTTCAGACTGGATATGATCCAGTTCAGTGCAAGAAGATTCAGCCACTGCGCCGCCACCGACATGATAAACAGAACGATCAAGCCGAAGAACATGTGAACGGCACGGGTGCCCTTCATCATGGTAAATAATTTGAACAGGAGAAAAGAAACGATTACGACATCGATGACGTCGACGATTAAATCGATGGAAATAGCAGGCATTCGTTAAACGTGACTACGTTGTATCAGGGTGCGGAAACGGCTGTTTCTGGAAATCCGGTCGAGCTTCCTTTGACTCTTCCGATTCGGCCACGATTTTTTCCTTTTTAGGTTCTTTAGCGGATGCGCGACGGGTTGTCAACGGTGGAAGTTCTTTGCCATCCAAAAGTAATTCGATTTCAATTTTGTCCAGCGTTTCGCGTTCGAGAAGGGATTTCGCCATGGTGTGCAGAACGTCGACGTTCTCTTTTAGAATCTTTTCTGCGCGCTCGTAGCTCTCCGAAATAATGC
Organism: bacterium; assembly: GCA_027296025.1. Classification (GTDB taxonomy): domain Bacteria; phylum Krumholzibacteriota; class Krumholzibacteriia; order WVZY01; family WVZY01; genus JAPUJU01. The sequence goes on along the minus strand of JAPUJU010000371.1, from coordinate 2,069 downwards.
GCTTTACCTCGCTATCGATCAATTTAGCAGTTGCCTCGCTGTAGTCCGAGTGCTGCTGAATCTCGCGCCCCAGAAAGATATGCTCATCGCGCTCGCCGAACGAAATCGGACCGAGCTCATCGCTCATGCCCCACTGCGTCACCATCTTGCGAACGAGCTTCGACGCCATCTGGATGTCGGACTGTGCGCCGCTGCCCATCCGATTCAGGACAAGCTGTTCGGCGACACGGCCGCCGAGTGACTGGGTGATGGTGTCGCAGCACCAATCTCTCGAGACCTCCGTACGATCGTCTTCCGGTAGGAAAAAAGTGACACCGCCGGCGTTTCCGCGCGGGATAATGGACACCTTGTAGACCGGGTCTGAATACTTGAGATTCGCACCGACAATCGCGTGCCCCGCCTCGTGGTAGGCGGTCAGCTCGCGTGCTTCTTCTTTGACGAGTTTGCTCTTTTTCTGCGGGCCGAGAAGAATACGATCCTTCGATTCCTCGATCTCCTCCATCGTCACTTTGTCTTTGTTGTACCGGGCCGCAAGAAGCGCTGCTTCGTTGACGAGGTTCGCGAGATCGGCACCGCTCATCCCGGGTGTGGCCCGTGCGACGACATCGAGATTGACGTCTTCGTGCAGCGGAATGTTCTTCGAGTGCACTTTCAGAATGCCCTCCCGTCCGCGCACGTCCGGCATGTCGACCATGATACGCCGGTCGAAACGGCCCGGGCGAAGCAACGCCGGATCAAGAACGTCCGGACGGTTTGTTGCGGCGAGCAGAATAACGCCGGCATTGCTTTCGAATCCGTCCATTTCAACGAGGAGCTGGTTGAGCGTCTGCTCACGCTCGTCATGACCGCCACCGAGCCCGGCGCCGCGATGGCGCCCGACCGCGTCGATCTCATCAATAAAGAGAATGCACGGCGCATGCTTCTTACCCTGCTCGAACAGGTCGCGTACACGCGATGCGCCGACACCAACGAACATCTCGACGAAGTCCGATCCACTCATCGAAAAGAAGGGGACACTCGCCTCACCGGCGACGGCTCTTGCCAGGAGGGTTTTTCCCGTACCCGGCGGACCCAATAACAGGGCACCCTTCGGAATTCTTCCGCCGAGCTTCTGAAACTTCTTCGGGTCCTTCAGGAACTCGATGATTTCCTCAAGATCTTCCTTCGCCTCGTCCGCCCCCGCCACGTCGTCGAAAGAAGTCCGGGGCTTGTCGCCTCCGAACATGCGGGCCCGGCTCTTCCCGAAGCTAAATGCTTTGTTTCCACCCGCTTGCATCTGGCGCATGATCAGAAACCACAGTCCAACGATGAGGAGGAGCGGGAGCCCGGAAGTGAGGATCTTGACCCATGTGCTGCTTCCACCCTCCTCGCCCACGATGATGACGCCCTCGCTCTTTTCCATGATTCGGCCGCTCAACTCGGGATCTATGGCCGGGAGGGTGGTAATGAAGTTTTCAACAATTACTTCGCGGCGCTGGCCCTGGTCTGCGGACGGCTCCATTGGAATTGTGGTCCGTTCCAGGAGCACCCCGGTCACCTGTAGACCCCTGATCACGACGCTCTTGATATTCCCCTTTTCGACCTCCTCGTTGAACGTCGAGTACGCGATACGGAATTCGCGCTTTTTGCCGCTTTCAAACATCTGAAATGCAATGAGCAGGATCAGGACGAGGATAACCCAGAACACCATCGCCTTGAGCGGTTTGCCGGGCTTACCAATCGACGGCTTTGGCGTCATTCCAGGTTTCTTGCGGGGTCTCTGTTGATCGACCATTGGGGGTTTCCTTTGATTTTCAACGTATTATGAGGATACTACATATCCTCGGGGACCACAAGTTTGGCGATGTAGGGCAGGTTTCGGAACTTCTCATTGAAATCAAGGCCATATCCGACCACAAACACATCCGGAATGTCCTTTCCTATGTATTTTACGTCAAGCCCTCGCCGACGTGCCGAATCTTTTCGTAGCAGGGAACATACCTCAACACTCCTCGGAGTGCGTAATTTGAACATGTCCAGAATATAGGCAAGAGTCTGGCCGGTGTCCAACACGTCCTCTACTATCAACA
>JAPUJU010000370.1 GCA_027296025.1 bacterium | reverse complement strand
GCCTCCTGGGTTCCGGCAACACTCGCAAGCACCTGCCCCATCTCCGAATCGGCGGGTATCTTTGCGAAATCAGCGGGAACGTCGCCGGGCGCCACGAACGTCCACGTGGCCCCGCTCATTGCAGTTGCCCAGTACCATCGTCCCGAAATGAGGATGTAGTACCGTTGGGTTGAGATATCCATCAGGACATCGTTGTCCGTATTCTGCATATAAAGGAGGTTGGTCTCCTCGATCGGGGCGAAGTCCGGTTCGCCGTCGGTTATCACGAGCTCGGCGGGATGAGTCCGCACGATAATCTCCGGCACACCGGCAGGACCGAGCTCGGGATCCTCCTGTGGGAGATCGGTATTCTGCTTCTCGGCTGCCTGCTTCTTCTCTTCCTCATCGACCTTCTTTGCCACTTCCTGGACAGACTTTGGAAGGTTCGCTGTCGTCTGCCACTCACCCATCAGTTCGCCGGTCGTAAACCAGTTGTCGCCGCCTTTGAGGTAGTACTGTTTTGATTTCGGATCCTGGAGAATGAAAAAGGCCGAGTTGACAACGTACTTCAGGTCGGAGTCCTGTAGGTCCGCAATGATCGGATCGCCGTCGATCAGGATGAGGACGGCCTGCTGCGTGCTGAAAATGATTTCGGGTGGATCGTTATTCAGGGGCTCAGTGCTTCGGTCAGCGTTTTCAACGCTGCTCGTGAGTTCGTCCAGTGAGAGCGTCATCTCCCACCTCGGAATTTCCATCTCCAGATATCGGCTGAGCCGGTCTACCTTTTCCTGCTCCGTGTCCGGAAACTTCGCGGCGCTCACCTGAACCGCTTCACACGTCACCGTCCGTTCGTCGAGGTCTGTCGCCATTCGCGCTTCGAACCAGACCGCCCCGAAGACGGGTGTACCACCGTCGATGGTCGTAACGGCTACCGCCGCACGCGCCTCCAGAATGTTGCCTGTGTACGACTCCACCTGTGGCTGGTAGATCACAATTTTGCCGAAGTCACTGTCGAGCTCAACCGGCCAGTCAGCCGGTTCGCCCTGTGCCCGGAAACTCATGAAACAAAGCAACACGCACACGACGGTGGCCACCATCGTGGCACGAACTTGGATGGATCGCATCATCACCTATTCCTTCTCAAAACCGCGGTGCCGCCCGGGCGTCTCGAATCACTGGGAGCGATTCGTATCTTGAATGAATTACACTGTACGGCCGATTTGTAGATCGGTCAACGGCGCTCGCTTGTGTTATAGTGAGGAACCCGTGCTAATTGAGGGGACTCCGCCTGATAAAGACTGCTTGGTTTGCCCCAAGGAGCAGCGTATGAGTGTCCAGCGAAACCTGCGTGACCTTCTCACTGTACTGATTGCCTGCGTGCTGCAGCTCGCAGCCCCACTTTCAACCACCGCAGAAGAGGCGTCCTCGAAGCGGACGGACCTGTTGATCGAACGTCCGGAAGACCCGCCCGGCCGTCCGGCGTTGCCTGTTCCCGGGGCGCCCCCCGCGAGAAAGATCCGGTTCGGCACAGCGACGAGCATCCAGGTGAATATCGACGCGGTAGGCGCCAACATTCCAGGGGATGCGGCCAACGAACCGTCGATCGCGGTCGACCCGACCAACCCAAACACCATGGCGATTGGTTGGCGTCAGTTCGATACCATCACATCCAATTTTCGCCAGGCGGGGTACGCGCACAGCACCGACGGTGGGCGCACATGGACGTTCCCGGGTGTCCTCGAACCGACCGTGTTTCGCAGCGATCCGGTCTTGAGCTTCGACGTTGCCGGAAACTTCTATTACAACAGTTTGAAAGTTGTCGGCGGTACCTTCGACTCATGGGTATTCAAATCGTCAGACGGGGGAGTGAGCTGGGGTGTCCCTGTATTTGCGTTCGGCGGCGACAAAGTGTGGATGACGATCGACCGCACCGCCGGCACGAGCGCTGGACACATCTATCAGGCCTGGAGTACGGCGGCGAACCAGTTTGCGCCGAACACGTTCAACCGGTCAGTCAACGGGGGCACCAGTTTCACGGCGCCGAGCCTTCTCACAAACCAGCCCATCTGGGGGACGCTGGATGTGGCCCCCGACGGAACCCTTTACGTCGTCGGTATCGACGACAACAATTTCACGCTGTTCTGGCTGGCAACGTCGACCGACGCAAAGAACCCGGTCGGCACTCCGACCTTTACCACAACCTCCTTTCCAATAAACGGCATCGTTCAGGTAGGAACCGGGCCGAATCCAGCCGGACTGCTCGGGCAGACGTGGATTACCGTTGACCCGTCAACGGGGCCCAACGCGGGAAACATCTACGTGGTTGCCTCCGTCAACCCGACGGGAGCCGATCCAGCCGACATCCAGTTCACGCGAAGTACGGACGGCGGCGCAACGTGGAGTCCGCCCGTGACTTTAAACGACGACGGGACACTCCGGTGGCAGTGGTTCGGAACGATGTCAGTTTCGCAGAGCGGGAGAATCGATGTTATCTGGAACGATCAGCGAAACTCGGCGCTTATAAACGAGAGCGAACTTTTCTATACGTCATCGAGCGATGGGGGAGTGACTTGGACACCGAACCAGCAACTTAGTCCCATGTGGAACAGCTTCGTCGGCTGGCCGAATCAAAATAAGATCGGTGACTACTACCACATGATCTCGGACGACGTCGGGGCCCATCTCGCATGGGCCGCCACATTCAACGGGGAACAGGACGTCTATTACCTGCGTATCGGCGACTACGACTGTAATGATAACGGTGTCGGCGACGCGGTGGATATCGCGACCAACACGAGCTATGATTTCAATGGCAACGGTATCCCGGACGAATGCGAACCGGGCGCCACCGGTATTGGTGATCTCGAAAGCCTGCCATACCGACTCTACCAGAACACGCCGAACCCGTTCAATCCCACGACGGTGATTCAGTACGACATGCCGCCGGCCGGTGGCGCGGTGAAGCTGGAAGTGTTCGATGTATTCGGGCGACTCGTGAATACGCTTGTCGACGGGTTCGTCGATGGCGGCCCACAGTTCGCGAACTGGGACGGCCGCGATGCCCGCGGTGCCACCGTCGCCTCGGGTGTGTACTTCTACCGGTTGCGGGCGTCCGGGTTCAGCGAGACTCGGAAGATGGTGCTGCTCAAGTAGGATGGAATCAGGATTTGCCGGCGTTCGGCATCTGCTTGATATATACGTCCCGCTTCGGGTAGGGGATTTCGATGCCTTCGGCCGCGAGGCGTTTATAGATTGCCGTGTTCAACTCATGGATGACACGCCCCCGAAGGTCCGGCGTCCTGATCCAGCATAGGAGATCGAAGTCCAGCGACGAATCGCCGAACCGGCGAAACCGCGAACGTGGTACCGGGTCCTTCAACACATCGGGGTGGTCCCGCCCGATGTCATGGAGAATGTCGCAAAACTTATCCACATCCGTTCCATACGCGACGCCGACGCTCACACGGATTCGTTGAATCTTAGAGGGCCCTCCGCTCTCGTTCACAATCTTGCCGTTCGCGATCAAAGCGTTGGGGATTGTTACTTCCACATCGTCGCGTGTCAGGATGCGGGTGCTCCGCAACCCGATACGTATGACTTCCCCGCGCTCACCCGTATCGAGGTTGATGTAGTCACCCACTTTATACGGAGCGTCGCCCAGGATGAAGACGCCTGAAATAAGGTTAGCAAGAGAGTCTTTCGCTGCGAAACCAAATGCGATTCCGATGACGCCAGCCGAGGCGAGCCAGGCGGACACGTTGATTCCCCACAACACGAAAACAAAATAAACCGCGACGGCAAAAAATATGATACGACCCACGTTGTCGAACAAAGGACGCATCCGTTGGTCGACGAGCGGTGAATCTCCTTTCGCCAGTTGCCCCAGGATAACTCGGTTGAGCCGCATCGCGAATACGGTCCATATGATGACGACAATCGTTTTGAGGGTTGCCCCGACAATGCTATCTGGTACCGGTGGGAGATGAAGCCGGGCGGTCGCCACCCAGAGTCCAAAGAAAAATGTCGAAACACGAACAGGCTGGTGAATCAGGTGGATCAGCGAGTCGTCGACGGTTGTCGCCGTTTTTCGTGCAAGGGTTTTGCAGATGCGGACAACAACAAAATCAACGATAGCTGCGGCGGCGAAGGACAGCGCGATAATAATCGCTGCGCCCAGGTAGCGATTCGAAAATAATATCGGCCAGTTCTCGCGAATTGTTTCGATGATTCACCCTCGCTTTTTCGTATGCCCACCTGCGCGGGGCGAAAGCCCCGGACACCAGCCCATGGTAGCGCCGGTCAGCGGAACCGTCTACCACGAACGCACTTTCGGATTCTGTTTGGCCTGTTCTATGGTTTCGGCTATGATGAAACCATCGAACGGGGAAGCGTTCGAATCTTCTCCGATTTCAGGTTCCTAAGGCCTGTCGCTAGGGAATCTGAAACGTAAGGGCCAGCCCGGAAACAGAATGGCCTTCCGAGTCGCCGGATCGCAAAAAAGTGGCGACGAATTGAAAAGGAGGAGTGTTGCAAGAGCATCTGACCGACCAGTATGGTCGGCGAATCAATACACTTCGCATCTCGCTGACCGACCGGTGCAACTTTCGGTGCGTGTACTGTATGCCGCCCGAAGGTCTGCCTGTTATCAACAAGAAACGTTTTCTCACGATCGATGAAATCGAACGGTTCGTCCGGATCGTCGGCAAACTCGGTGTATCGCGCTTTCGGTTGACCGGGGGAGAACCCTTGCTCCGTGCGGACGTCATCGAGATCGTCTCGGCCCTTCGGTTGGTCACAACGGTTCGCGAGCTGGCGATGACGACCAATGCCAGCCTGCTCGGTAAACTCGCCCGTCCTCTTCGCGAGGCCGGTCTGGACCGCATCAATGTTTCCCTGGATAGTCTCGATCCTTCACGATTCAACGAGGTGACGCGTACGTCGCAGTACGAAAAGGTTCGTGATGGGATTGAGACAGCGATCGAAGAGGGATTTCCCGTCAAGCTGAACGTTGTCGTGCTGAAGGGAATGCGTGATTCCGAAATCATCGAGTTCGTGGAGCTCGCCTCGCGCCGCTCCCTCGAGGTACGCTTCCTCGAGTTCATGCCGCTGTGCGGGTCCGGATGGCAGGGTGACCGGGTGTATCCGATTGCCGATGTCCGTGACGTTGTGCGGCAGCGCTTCGAGTTGAAAGAGCTTCCCCGATCATTTGAACCCGCCCAGACGTTTGCCATAGACGGCAATGGTGGACGCGTCGGCTTCATTGCACCGCTCAGCGAACCGTTTTGTGCTGCGTGTTCGAGAATCCGTATCTCCGCGGAAGGCACGTTGAAGCCGTGTCTGTTTTCGAACTATGAAGTCCAATTAGGGCATCTGCTCAAAGCACGTGAGTCCGACGAGACCCTTATCGAAGCGATCCGGCACGGAGTGTGGAACAAACCGTGGGGGAGCGAGTTTGCGAATGAGCCGTTTCGTGAGGGAGAAGCTACCGTTCGTCGATCCATTGCGAGCCCGAACATTCGGAGCATTGGAGGGTAATGAAATCCGTTTCATCCAAACCATCCACGTTTCGGCGCGCGGTGGCCGTGGGGCAGCTTCGCGTGACGGAAGCAACGATAGAGCGGATGAATCGCAATGATCTTCCCAAGAAAGACGTTCTGCCTGTTGCACGTGTCGCGGCTGTGACCGCCGCGAAGAAGACGCCGGAGATCATCCCGTACTGTCATCCGCTTCCAATCGATGCAGTGGACGTGGAGTTCGACGTCGCAAAGGATCACATCGACATTCGGGTCACCGTCGAAGCGGTGTGGAAAACCGGCGTCGAAATGGAGGCTCTGGCAGCTGTGTCAGTCGCCGCGCTGACCATATACGACATGCTCAAGCCAATCGATACGAACATTGTTATCGAGCAGGTCCGGCTCGAATCAAAAAAGGGCGGAAAGAAAACGTACCCTCGCCGCGCGCCGGCGGATTTGAAAGCGGCAGTCGTGGTGACATCGGATGGTACTTACGCCGGCGAACGCGAAGACCGGTCCGGCCGGGCAATCGAGGAACGGCTCAAATCGTACGGCGTCAATGTGAGCTGCGAAATTCTCCCCGACGACCACGCCCGCATCGTTGAAAAGCTGCTCTTGCTCTGCGAACAGAACATTGATCTGATTCTCACCACGGGAGGGACGGGACTTGGACCGCGTGACGTCACTGCGGAGGCCACCGCCGAGGTGATCGAGCGCGCCGCGCCGGGAATCACAGAGGCGGCGCGAAGCTACGGCCAGGCCCGAACTCCGTATGCGATGCTCTCTCGCGGTATCGCCGGGATTCGCGGTAATACACTGATCATTAACCTGCCGGGATCGACGCGCGGAGTGGAAGAAACTTTGGACGCGATTTTCCCCGGTGTCTTCCACGCGTTCAGCATGATGGAGGGGGACGGGCACTAGTGGAGTCGATGCCGTTCTGGCTTCCATTCGCTTTTCTTGCCATCGCCCTGTTGTACGCGATGGTCGGTTTCGGTGGTGGGTCTTCCTATCTGGCCGTTCTCGCGTTGATCGGTGTGTCCCATACGGTAATCCCGCAAGTCGCGCTCGTTTGCAACATCATCGTAAGCGGTGGTGGCGTGTGGCACTTTCGACGAACCGGTCACCTCGCGTTTGGAAAAATTGCACCCTTCATCGCCGTTTCGATTCCTATGGCGTACCTCGGCGGACGCATCGCGGTCGGCCGGGACGTGTTCATTATTCTACTGGCCGTATCCCTGTTTGCCGCGGGGGCGCGCACGCTTATGCCCAGCCCGGATTTGCGGGGACTTCGTCATGTGTCGACCGTCGAGGCCTGGCGCATTGGACTCCCGCTCGGTGCGGTGCTTGGCTTTTTTGCAGGCGTCGTTGGAATCGGTGGGGGGATTTTCCTTAGCCCGGCGCTGATTCTCATCCGATGGGCCGATGCCAAAGGAGCGGCTGCGGCCGCGAGCGTGTTCGTTCTCGTCAATTCGTTGTCCGGCCTCGCTGGACAATTCACCAAAGGGATCCACGTCGACGGCATGTTGATTCCGCTCGCGGTGGCGGTGCTGCTAGGTGGGCAGATCGGCTCACGCCTCGGCGCGTACCGCCTCCCGGTGACGCGACTTCGGCATCTTCTCGGTTTTCTCGTTGTTGTCGTGTCGATTCGATTGATCTGGGAGATCGTATGATTACGCCCCAGGCAGCGAAGAAACTCATTGATAAACATTCCATGGTTCTGGAGTCGGTCACTATGCCCGTTGCCAACGCGTTGGGATTTGTTCTTGCGGAGGAGGTGCGCTCTCCGATCGAGCTGCCGGCTTTCGACAATTCCGCGATGGACGGTTTCGCCGTACGCGCGAAGGACACGGTGTCGGCAACGCCGGAGCGCCCCATACGGTTGCGGCTCGGCAAGACGGTTTACGCGGGCGATGCGCCGCCGCGTTCGCTACCCCGTAGCGCGGCTCATGGGATCATGACAGGTGCACCTCTGGCCGCCGGCGCCGACTCAGTGATCGCGAAAGAGGACGCGTGTAGTGAACGCGCGGAGCTCATCATCACGTCGCCCGTCCGTCACGGGCGGCACGTTCGCCGCCGGGGCGAAGAGATTGAGAAGGGCGCGATGGTATTACGAAAAGGCGATTGGATTCATCCTGGCACGGTCGCGTGTCTGGCGACAGTAGGAAGAGGAAACGTCCGCGTGATTCGCCTGCCACGTGTCTCGGTCATCACGACCGGAGATGAGGCGGTCCCGGCGGGAACACGACTCAAGAAAGGCCAGATCTACGATAGTAATTCGCCGATGCTCGGAGCGATGCTCGAGGAGATGCGTATTCGTCCTATCCGATGCACGCGCATCAAGGATCACTACACGGCACTGTCCAACGCCGTCGGCGCGGCGCTTTCCGCGAGTGATGTGCTGATTGTTTCGGGCGGCGTATCCGTTGGCGACCGCGATTACGTCAAATCGGTCCTGGCCCGCCATAATGTGAAGGAAATCTTCTGGCGGGTCCGCCAGAAGCCCGGTAAGCCTCTCTACTTCGGCGTTCGTGGAAAGACGCTGGTGTTCGGTCTGCCCGGGAACCCCGCGAGTGCTTTCACCTGCTTCTACGTCTATGTGTACCCGGCGCTGCGCCGGCTCTCCGGCTTCCGGGTCGGTGACCTGGTCACGCGACGAGGCACGATGAGCACGCAGGTGACACCGGATCCAAAGAAGTGGCGCTTTCTGAAGGCGGAGTCTGGCGGCGGAGCGGTCGTCACTCCGATGAAGACGCAAGGCTCGCACATGATTACGTCGCTTCCCCGGACCGACAGCCTGATCGTCGTCCCGCCGGATGGGGACGACGGCAACAGGGAGAACTATGAGGTGATTGACCTGCCCTGTTCGAAGGAGCGTCAGCGTTGAAAGTCGAAGTCTTGTTTTTCGCACAACTCAAGGAAGTCCTCGGCACGGACCGCGAAGTAATAGAGGTCGCCGATCGCGCCGTTGTTCAGGACGTCGTGCAGGCACTTGCCTGCCGCCCGGAATGGCGGGGTGTCGCGGAGATACCGCTTTCGTTCGCCGTGAACGACGCGTTTGTGCCTGGTACCCACGCCCTCGCCGAGGGCGATCGCGTGGCGATCCTTACCCCTGTCTCCGGAGGATGACGCGTGATTGTTCGTGAAGAGATTCGGGTGAAGGATTTCCTGCCTACCGGGTCCGACTCGGAGTCGGGAGCGGTTGTCACGTTTGCCGGCGTCGTTCGTTCCGAAAACGGGGGCCGCGCGGTCACAAGAATTTTCTACGATTGCTACGACGAACTGGCAGCGAAGGAAATTAACCGGATCGCGGATGAACTAAAAGCTGAAGGAACGGTAAATGAAATTTGCGTCGTTCATCGCGTCGGCGAAGTGTCAGCGGGAGAAACTTCGTTGTTCGTTGTCGTTCGTGCGGCTCACCGGCGCGAGGCGTTCGATGCTGTGGCGCGTGTCGTGGAAGAGATCAAATATCGTGTCCCGATCTGGAAAAAGGAACACTATGCGGACCAGACCACGCGATGGCTCTGAGGCCTCACCGGGGATTCCGGTTTATATTCTGGCAGGAGGGAAAAGCCGAAGGTACGGAAGCGACAAAGCCCGCGCCGACGCAGACGGTGTGTCCATGATCGTTCGTGTAGCCGATGCTCTGAAACCCTTTGCGCGCAGCGTTACGGTTGTCGCCGCAAAGTCTGGAGAGTACGATGACCTGGACCTGCGAACGATCGGAGACATCACTCCGGACAAGGGTCCAATGGGCGGGCTCTTGACTGCTCTCGAGGATGACGGAGCCGCCGGATGGATCTTCCTTTCGGCATGCGACTGGCAAGGGATCCGCTCTCGTTGGGTCGAACGTCTGCTCTCGGGGAGGCGCGCTGGACGAGGGGTCGTTGCGTTTCAGTCGGATCGATACGACCCGTTGCTCGCCGCGTACCATGGTTCTATTCTCTCCGTCGTCGCCGAACACATCGAACGGCACCGCCTTGAAATGCAGGAGTTGCTGTCATCAGTCAACACGCACGGTATTCCGCATCCAGCGGACTGGCACCGTGCGGTTAACGTGAATCGCCCCGACGAGCACTGATTTTCACGTCAGCGACCGCTCGACGGGCTGACGGTCTTGCACTCGCCATGTTGACTGGGGTAGCCTGAAGCGTATGGCAAAACCTCTCGTATCGGCCGGTGGCGGAATTCCCGCCCTGATGTACGCGTTTCGCATGGCCCGGCGGGCTGGCGGGATCGTGAAGTTGTATCGGCGCATGCGGACGCGCAACGTGTGCAAAACATGCGCTCTCGGGATGGGCGGTCAGCGCGGTGGTATGACGAACGAGGCTGGC
>JAPUJU010000037.1 GCA_027296025.1 bacterium | reverse complement strand
GCACGGGCGTCATTTCAGCCGGATCGAGGTTGAACGGAGAGAGCGAGTCGTAACGCTCGGATACGGCCCGGCGCGGGACCTGTTCGGGCTGGCGAATCCGATCGGCAAGTATGTTTCGATCAACGGCCAGAAATACCGGGTGATCGGGACATTCGCGAACCGCGAGCATTTCGTCGGGTCGATTTCGAACAACTTTGCGGTCATACCATACAGTTCATACCACAAGGACTTTCAAACTGATCTGGACGATCCCAGCCTCGCGATCAACGCTCGTGACGGGTACACGCTCGAAGAGCTCGAGGAGCAGGTGACCGACGTGCTTCGCATCGCGCGCGGAGTGAAGCCGGGCGAGGAAAATGACTTCTTTATCATCAGCAGCACCGCGTTCATGGCCATCATCGGGCGCGTCACAGTGGCGATCAGCGCTGTGCTGTCCGTGATCGCGTCCATCGGCCTCCTGGTCGGCGGCATCGGCGTCATGAACATCATGCTCATTTCGGTCACGGAGCGGACCCGCGAAATCGGCATTCGGATGGCGTTGGGTGCGAACCAGAAGGACATCATTCAGCAGTTTCTCATGGAGTCGGCAACCCTCACCGGGATCGGCGGAGTGGTCGGGACCCTGTTTGGGATCCTCGTCGCTTTTCTCGTATCGAGCCAGATCAATTTTCCATTCTATTTCTCCATCCCCTGGACGATCGCGGCCGTGCTCTTCTCGGCCCTGATCGGGATTATTTTCGGGCTCTATCCGGCCCGGCGAGCGGCCCGGCTCGATCCCGTAGAAGCCCTGCGCGTGGAGTAGCCAATAAGAGGTTGCCCGAGCCGTTGGACACGCTTAAATTACTAGAACAGCCGAGAAGGTTCTTGTTAATGGCATTCCGTTTCCTCACTCGATTTTCACCGGCGCTGGTATTGGCTCTGGTATGCGTGCCCGGCAACGCCGGAGCGGCCGGGTTTTCCCTCTATGCACATTCGATGCTCGACGAAGACCAGCGGCCGGTCATGAAGGTGAGCACGGCCCTCCCGTATTCGAATCTTATCTTCCTGAAGAAAAACGGTTACTTCGAAGCGGGGTACGCGCTCTACATTCGTGTTCTCGACAAGAAAAACAACCTCATCGATTCGGCGGTGCTGAACGAAACGGTCACCGTCGAGACGTACCAGGAAACCAAGTCTCACAAACAGGTGTCGCGGATGTTCCGCAAGTTCCGCCTCACGCCGTCCAACTACATTGTCAGCTGTACGATTCGCGTGAAGGACACGCACATTGCGTTTCAGAAGGAGACGGGTGTTGTCGTCGAGAACCTGCTCGAACATGGCATCGGTATTGGCAAACCACAGCTTTTTGCGACGGCAGTGCGCAGCAACGGCGAGGATCCTCCGCTGGTCCGGGTCAGCTTTGGACGGCGCAGCGGCGATGTCGAGAAGGAATCGTCCCGATACATCGGTATACAGGAGCAACCCGTCGTGCGGGTCGAGATTTATTTCGAGGAGGTGAATCGTGACTCTGTGCCGTGCGAGGTGCTCTACGAAGTTGTCAGCGATCAGAACGAGACGCAGGTGCTCTACGGCAAAAAACAGGTGAAGCTCTCCGGGAAGAAGGACCAGTTCGTCATCGCGTTTGACGTGGACGACTGGGATCCTGAAACCTACACGCTTCACGTGCGTGCAACCGTCGACAAACTGCGGGTGGCGAGTTCCGATGTACAGTTTTCGATCGGATTCACTCGCTCCATGCTCACCCGAGGCTTCGAACAGACGATCGGTGTCCTGGCGCTGATCGCGCCCGAAGAAGAAATCGCACCGCTCCGTCTGGCATCCGTCGAAAAGCGCCCCGAGGAGTGGGCCGCCTTCTGGCTGGCGCGGGACCCGTCACCGGGCACCGAAGAGAACGAAGCACTGGAAGAACACTTGCGCCGGGTGCAGTATGCTGAGGTAAACTTCTCCGAGAATGAGGAGGGCTGGGCATCGGACCGTGGCAAGGTGTACATTATTCACGGCGAACCGGACCAGATCGACTACAAGAACGACCCGAATCTTCGAGGGCAGTACCTCGTATGGCGCTACTACAGAAAGAACCTGGAGTTTACTTTCTACGACGAGCTTGGGCTCGGCGAATGGCGCATGGCGAGTTTCCGCGCTATGTAGCGCACACGACACTCTTAGTTCTCATCGCAGCCTCACTCGCAGGTTGCGGCAACCCCGAATCCGATTCCCGAACCCTTTTTCTGGCGCTCGAAACACCGCCGAACAAGATCGATCCGGCGCTTGCCGTGGACGTCGCCGGTGGACAGATCGTGTCGCTCATTTATCAGGGGCTGGTCCGTTTTTCACCCGAGGGAAAACTTGAACCAGATGCCGCGACGGCCTGGGAAATTGAGGACGACGGCCACCGCTACGTTTTCACCATGGACCGTCAGGCCCGCTTCTCCGACGGCTCGGCGGTCACCGCGGGCGATGTCGTGTCGAGCTTCGAGAGGGTTCTCGCTCCTCGAAGTCTCTCGTCACGCAGGTGGGTGCTCGACAGGATTCGTGGGGCCGGGGAGTTCTCAGACGGTAAGACGGCGTCGGTGGCGGGTCTCAGTACGCGTGGCGACTCGACGGTCGTGATCGAACTCGCGGAACCCTTCCGCCCGTTCATCGAACTGCTGGGCATGCCGGCCGCCCGGATTGTACATGCGAATAGCGGCCCGGCGACCGGAGAAAGCACCGATAGCATTCCGGTTGGCTCAGGCATGTGGATGCTTGGCGATTGGCGGCGCGGCGACTATGTGTCACTCGTTCCCAACCGTCATCACCCGGAGCACGCGCGCAACATCGATGAGATTCGGTACCGCATCATCCCGCAAGCCTTCACACGCATCGCCGAGTACGAATCGGGGACCCTGGATATTCTCAAGATTCCGCTCGCCGAACTCGACCGGTATCTCAGCGACCCGGCGAACAGCGAGTTTATTCAGTCGCGTCCCGAGCTTCGAGTACTCTACATAGGTCTCAACACTCAACGCGGGCCATTGAAAGACGTGCGAGTAAGGCGCGCTCTCAACATGGCGGTCAACGTCGACCAGATCATCGAAGTGCTGACCGGCGGCCGGGGGGTCCGCGCTACGGGTTCGGTGCCGCCGACGCTCGGTGGATACGAAGAGCGTGACGCGTATCCGTACGATCCGCAAGGGGCGCGGCGCGAACTCAGCGCGGCCGGGTTTCCGGAAGGCTTTTCGATCGAAGTCTGGCAGAGGGACAGCCCGGACGGGAACCGGATCGTCGAAGCCGTCCAGGGCTATCTCCGCGAAGTCGGGGTCGAGGTCCGCATCGTCAAACGCGAGTGGAGTGCCTTCAAAGAGGCGGTGGGGCAGGGGAAGGTGGACGCGTTCTTCCTCGACTGGTATGCCGACTATCCGGACGCAGAAAACTTTCTCTTTCCGCTCTTTCACTCCGCCAATGTTGGTGGTGGGGGGAACCGCGCGTTCTTGAAGAACGCCGATGTCGACGCCCTGATCGAACGATCCCACGCGCTGACCGATCCGGAGGAGGCGTGGGCGGTTTACGCGGAAACGGACCGCATGATCTACGATCTGGCACCGTGGATCTACCTTTACTTTCCTCGCAGCTTTGTGTTGGTATCTCCCCGGGTGCTGGGGTACGTGTACCCCGCCCTTTATCTGGGAGAAGATTTCTCGACGATTCAAAAAAACTAGTTCCTGACCAAACCGGTGCTCAAGTACACCGTCAAACGGCTTCTCTTCTTCGTTCCTATCCTGCTCGGCGTGGCAACCGTGACGTTTTTTCTCATCTACGTACTGCCCGGCGACCCGGTGCTGAGTATGGTGGGGGAGCGCTACGACCAGGAAACGATCGATCAGCTTCGCGCGGAGATGCATCTGGATCGACCGATCTGGGTGCAGTACGGGCATTTTATTGCGGCCCTCGCGCGGCTCGATCTGGGTACGTCGTACGTGACCGGTGAACCGGTGTGGGATTCCGTGCGCGAGCGTTTTCCGTACACATTCCGGCTGGCGCTGGCGGCGATGCTGATCTCCGTGTTGATCGGCGTCGGGGTGGGCGTCGTCGCCGCATGGAAGTGGCGCACACCATTCGACTACCTGGCGATGGGCGGGACCGTCGTCGGTATTTCCATGCCGGTTTTCTGGCTCGGTGTCCTGCTGATTTACTTCTTCTCCATGAAGCTCCACGTGCTGCCGGCGTCTGGCTATGGAGATGGCAGTATCCGCTACATGGTGCTTCCCGCGTTTACGCTGGCCCAGGCATCGTCGGCGTATGTTGCCCGCATGACGCGCTCGAGCATGCTCGACGTGATCCGTGAACAATACATCCAAACGGCGCGAGCGAAAGGTGTGTCCGAGGTAAAGACCATCTTCGGCCATGGACTGCGGAACGCGTTGCTGCCCGTGATCACGGTCGTCGGCACGGACTTTGGAAGTTTCTTGAGCGGCGCCGTTTTGACAGAGTCGATTTTTGCGTGGCCGGGTCTCGGGCGCTTTACTCTCGATGCGATCCTCAAACGGGATATTCCCGCTATCCAGGGAGCGGTTCTCTTCATGGCGGCGCTGTTCATGACGGTTAATCTCGTTGTGGATCTTGCCTACGCGTGGGTCGACCCACGCATCAAACTTGATCGTGATGAGGAGGCCGGCTGACATGCTGCGGCGCGTAGCGTCCCAAAAGACCGGATTGATCGGATTCATACTTGTGGCGATTGTGCTGCTCGCCGCCGTCGCCGCTCCGATCGTCGCGCCGTACGATCCGTACGAGATGAACATGGACGAGGCCCTGCAACCGCCGTCGTGGTCGCACCCGCTCGGAACGGACGTGCTCGGGCGCGACATGATGAGCCGCCTGGTCTACGGCGCGCGAATTTCGCTGAAAGTCAGCGTACTCTCGCGACTGATTTCGCTCCTGATCGGAACGTTACTCGGCCTCCTTGCAGGGTACATTGGCGGGAGGATTGACACGCTTGTTATGCGCCTTGCCGATGTGACGCTTGCGTATCCGGGCCTGCTTCTTCTCATTGCTGTGATCGCGGCGGTCGGCCCGAGCCTTTCCTCGCTGACGATTGCACTGGGAATCGTCGGATGGGCGGCCGTTGCCCGCATCGTTCGTGCGCAGGTGCTGTCGATCAAGGAGCGCGAGTACATCCTCGCGATCCGGGCGCTCGGCAGTCGGCCCGAGAGCATCGTGCTGCGCCACCTGTTGCCAAATTGCCTTTCGCAGATGATTATCATATTCTCGATGGGGCTGGGTATGGGGATCATGGCGGAGTCGTCGATGAGTTTTCTGGGGCTCGGCGCGCAACCTCCGGCTCCGAGCTGGGGCTCGATGATCAGTTCGGGACTGGATTACCTGCGGGTGGCCCCGTGGCTTTCCCTGGCCCCGGGAATCGGCATTACGATTGCAGTGCTCGGGTTTAACCTGCTTGGGGATGCCTTCCGGGATGTGCTGGACCCGAAGCTGAGGAACCTCTAGCTCGCACGACGAATCGAACGATGAATACCTTGATCAGTGATATTAATGCGATCGTTGCCGACGTACTCAAGGCACGGTCGATGGATCGGCGAACCTGTTTCACGACTTTTTCCCCGGTGCCGCCGGATGCGACCACGTTCGTCTTCGAATGCAGTGACGCGGCAGTCGCAGAAGATGTGCGCCATCGCGTGGCCGCGACGGACGCGCCGGTCGAGTATGTACTCCTCCCGAACGGCCAGGAATTGCCCGAGCTGCTCGTTGCGACGAACAGCGTGGCCGACGTTCGGCGCGAGCCTGTGCACACCGCCGAGCTGGTTAACCAGGTGATTTACGGCGATGTGCTCGTGCCCTTGAAGGATCAGGGCGACTGGTACCTCATCCGTACGGACGACGGCTATCTCGGCTGGATCCGGAACTGGCACGTCACGCCGTCTCGCAGGGAGGCCGTGGACGAGTTTCTCGAAGGTGCCGGGCACCGCGTCCGTGACAACGTCGTCCAGGTGCTGGAAGCTCCAGAGCGTTCGGCGCTGCCGGTAGGCGACGCTGTCATCGGGACGCGGGTTCATGCGGAGCCCGGCGAGCGCCGTGGCTGGCGCCGGATCTCTTTTCCCGAGGGCAGGACTGGATTCGTTCCGTCACGTGCACTCGAGCCGGTGCCGAAGCGCGCCGGGTTGTCGAGACAGGAGCTCGTGACGACCGGCATGCGATTCCTGGGTATCCCGTATCTCTGGGGCGGGACGACGCCGAAGGGGTTCGATTGCTCCGGGCTCATCCAGCGGATCTTCCGGCTGGGCGGGGCGGTGATTCCGCGGGACTCCGACATGCAGGTGATGGTCGGTCGCAGCAAGCCCGCCGGCCAACCGGACGTGCTCAAGACCGGTGACCTCCTCTTTTTCGGAAGCGATATCGATCACATTACCCATGTGGCCATGTACCTCTCCGATGGATTGTTTCTTCACGCCTGCGGGCATGTGAGGGTAGGATCCTTGCACCCCAACCATATTCACTTCGAAGCCGGGCTCGTTGCTGGATGGTGCGCGACGCGCGATCCTTTCGTTCGAGTTTGACGATTTCGGCAAACGAATCAAATATTGTGAAAACGCACGCTTTCGTGCCCCTCACGCGTTCTCGGGGAGGCAAAATGACGCCCGAAACGCGCCCATTTGGTGGATTTCGGGCGAGATCTTTCCTAACCTGTTGCTAGAAAATCTGTTGAATCGACGGAAAAATGTGCCGACCAGCGTCAGATTTGCATGGTCGCGCGTGCCGAAACATGTGAAAACGTTCTCTAATGATTAAAAAAAGAATTGACAAGTGATTGGCGCATCAATATCTTCGCCCGTTGAAAACCGTAACCAAATCGGGAGGGGGTACCGAAGCTACTGGAAACGAAAACGAACTCGATAAATGGATAGCTGGATCGCATATGAATCGGCAACCGTTGAAGATAACCTTCTCGGGGAGGAGGTGATACACAAACGATAGCGTCGAACCCCACAGGCGTTGTGGTTGAGGTTCGAATCATCTGTTTTGCCCCGACAACGTTTAGTTGAAAAACGATTTTCTTTATTTTTAATTTAGTTTGCGTGGAATAGAGATGCCGGAGTCACCCTTATGGCTGCCCTCTGTTCCAAACTCAGGAGGTTAGGAATGTTTAGAGCGAGCAAAATTGTTTTGCTTTCACTCCTCGTCGTAACGATGTTCGCCACGATGGCGACTGCGACGACGAGCCGTGTGGCGTCGCTGGCGGGTGCCGCGAGCTACATCAACGACGACTCCGATATTTTCCGTTGGTACGGAACGCTGCCGTCGTACAAGAACATGGTCATGGCCGAACTGGGCCAGTCAACCACCCCCAATAGTACTGACCTCGGTGCCGTCACTCGCCAGGCTCTCGGTTTTACCTACAGTCGTGGCGAAGACGACATGTTTGGCACGTGGGGCATCTTCCTGCTCCAGCACAGTCTCGAGGACGACAGCTTTTTCGCGTTCAATCCTCTCGGTACGTTTATGAGCGGGTCGACCCCCGATATCGCGGGGGATCTTCCGGGCGGTATCCCGGTGACCAAGTTCGTCCTCTTGTGGGGGAAGCAGATCAACAACATCGGCGTGGGTGTCACCTTCACGCGTTCGGACGCCTCTGTAGAAGATCCCAACGATACTAATGACCTCAGCTTCACCACGATCGGTGGAGCGGTGCGTGTCGACATCAACCCGGACATGTACCTCGACGGCGCCATCACCTGGGGTAATGCCGGCGGCGACACCCTCGGCGGGTTCGACAAGAGCACCAGCTGGAACCTCGAGGCGCGTCTGTTCAAC